>JACMRQ010000117.1 GCA_014376355.1 Arcicella sp.
AAAATGAAAAGCCGAATCTACTTATTTAGAAGTACATTCGGCTTTTATTATTCAGTAATAGCTGAAATTAAATTATTTGGGTAAAAGTCTCACAATTCTTCCAGGGCTTTCTACGGATAAATATAAATAACCATCGGGGCCCATTTTTACATCTCTAACTCTTCCTGCATTTTCAATAATTGTAGTTGGTTTAACGTCAGAACCGTTTATCTCTACTCTTGATAGATTTCTCAAAGCTAAACCTCCCGCAATATAACTCCCTTTCCAAGAACCGTATTTATTTGAAGAAATATACGCTAATCCACAAGCACCAATTGAGGGTATCCAAGAATATTTGGGATTTTCAATACCCGTTCTATTGTGTGAAGTTGAAATGGGATTACCATCATAATTAACGCCATTAGATACCAAAGGCCAACCGTAGTTTTTCCCTTTCGCTATTAAATTCAGTTCATCACCACCTTTTGGACCGTGTTCAGTTTCCCAAATTTCACCCGTATCAGTATTTAAAACGAGTCCTTGCGGATTTCGGTGTCCGTAGGAATAAACGGTTGAAGGGGAGGTATTACCCGTCAAAATTGGATTATCCGTTGGAATTCCACCAGTATCTGTCATTCTGTGTACTTTTCCCCAAGCTTCTTTCACGTTTTGAGCATTAAGATTTGGAGAATTTTCTCCTCCATAAGTAGTTGAACCTCCTTCGCCGATTGATAAAAACAAGAATCCATCTTTATCAAATACAATCCTACTTCCATAATGTCCTTTCCATTGATTAGTAGCAGAAGATTTGAAAATATTTTCTACATTTTTAAGCGTATTTCCCTCAATTTTAAATCTAATTAAGTTCAAAAGCCCCTTCCCTCCTACCGAACCAGAATAACTTGCATATATCCAACCATTGGTTTTGTAATCTGGATGCAAACAAATATCTAACAATCCTCCTTGTGAATCAGTATTAATATCGGTCGGTAATCCCGATAATTCAGTAATTTTTCCGTTAGAATAAATACCCATTTTCCCTGATTTTTCTGTGAAGATTATATCAGAATTGGGCAAGAATTCGAATCCCCAAATAATTCCACGGTCAGAGAAAACTATTTCTTGCGTCAATGTAATATTATCATTAACTGGCGTTGGATTTGTGACTGAATTATTAGCTCCATCTTTGGAGGAATCACAAGCAAGAATACTCAATATAGATGCGATGAAAATAATAGCTTTTCCCATTTTCATAATTGATTGATTTAATGCAAAACGTTTTTAGGTTAGAAAAAGTTGTTTGTAAGGTGAATTTATTAGGAAATGAAAAAGCCGAATTTCCTTTTTAAGAAGTAGATTCGGCTTTCTTACTGTATCACTCACCAACCAAATACCTCCGCTCCACATTCTTCAACACATCTTCCTTATAAAATAGTACATCTTTAAACTTTCCTTGTTGAAATATTTGGGCTTGGTCGGTGAAATGTTTTGAGTTTTTATCACCACTTTCTCCACCTACCAAAAGAGATTTTGCTTTGATTCTTTCGCCAAATTCTACGGCACACACAAAACTATTACCACCAACGCCGTATCGTTTTTTTGCTCCTTCGGCATATTTACTGTTGAATGAAGGCAAACAACCCCAAAGAGCTGAAGCGTAACCCACGCCTAAACTTGGCAAATTATCATCATATTTTTCTTGCATATTGCCCGTAAGTCGCTGAAAACGATTGAGTTCTGCCCACGGCAATTGCCATTTCCCAAACTTGGATTTTAAATCGTTCACTGTTTTCAAAAAGGGTAATAATAAATCTTCTTTGGAGGCGGTAGCGGCAAATTTTTTGGTAGTTGAAACTTGGTCCATTTCGCCTTCTTCCACGTAAACCCTCGTAATCATAGGATTCATTCTCTGTGCCATTTCAATGGCTAAAGTCGTGGCAACTGAACTTTCTGAGGCTCGATAATCCCACTTTTTCAAGATGGCAATCGGTTCATTCAACAAAGCATAAAGCGAATCCGATGGCTGAACGTTTGCCTCAAAAGACTTAATTATGGCTGGTATCAATATTTCAAAAGCCGATAAATAGGTATCATATCCCGCAGAAATAACTTTATCAATCGTATATTTTTTCTCTCGATTCAATAC
>JACMRQ010000010.1 GCA_014376355.1 Arcicella sp.
AAACGGTGCTTACCCCAAAAAATCTTATAAATTCAGTCCTGTGGCTACTTTTTCTAATAACAGCCGTCCCAATTGGTATATTGGCCATGTATAATCATCCATCCGTTGCTGATGATTATTGTTTTGCCTACATGACTCGTGATCATGGTTTCTGGCAAGCCCAAAAATTCTATTATGATGGTTGGTCAGGAAGGTATATTTCTAATATGTTCTTTCATGCAACCCCATTAGCCTATGGCGCTTTCTGGTTTGTGAAGGTGATGCCATTCTTGATTTTTGGATTGTTATTTCATGCTTCTTATTCTTTTATTGGCGAAGTTTTAAAACCGACATCACAACATAAATTATTACTTACCATCACATTTATAAGCATATTTATCATTTTTTCCTCCTCCATTGTAGATACTTTTTATTGGTACACATCTGTTTTTATTTTCCCGACATCTATCTGTTTTTTTTTATACCTAATCGTTGCAATTTTACGATATTATCAGCCTCAATATCAACGCATTAAATACTGGATTGCTTTATTGTCAGCCACTTTAGTTTTTTTTATCATAGGCTCCAATGAGGTAATAATGCTGTTCACGATTGCCTTTTTAGGTATAGTTTGGGCTTATCTTTTACTATTTGAAAAGCGGTTCGATACTTTAATTTTCAGCTTATTGGTAGTCGGATTATATTTTGCTTATTTTTGGGTAATTCAAGCAAAAGGGAATCAAGTACGCATGGTTGGAGGAGATATTTTAGGAGGAGCAATTCAGCAATCATTGATAAATGCTTTGAAATCAACCTTCATGAATTCTATAAAATGGGCAGGAATTTTACTATTTTTTGCGATACCATACTCAAGATTTTTTCTGGAAAAATATTATATTGAAATGCCCTCAAATATCTTTAAAATAAAGATTTGGATACCAATTTTAGGTTTATTTATTTTAGTTTTTATGATGTTTTTTGTCATACATTATGGCAATGATATGGGGGTTCCAGATCGTGTAAAAAATATTATTTTTGCTATTTATATTCTCGGTTTTTTCTACATTGTGACCATTGCTCATTTTGCTTATCCCAATGAGAACTTAAAGTCTATAAGCGAATGGTTTGGAATTACACTAATTATAGTGGCAGTTACAATTTCCATTTATATGAATGGACAAAATTTAAAAACGATGTATGCTGACCTCCGCCTTGGAATTGCCAAACGATATGACCAGGAAATGACCCAGCGTTATACTCAAATTAGAGAAAGCAAAACCGACACCGTTTATATTGCTCCACTAAAAAATATTCCTAAATCATTATGTTTTGATGAAATAAAAACCAATGAAAAACACCTTTGGAATAAATGCTATGCTACCTATTTTGAGAAGAAAGTGATAATTTTGAAAGAGTAAACTAATAATATGCAAGAAGCCCAAAACTTATTTATCTCCATCATCATCCCTTGTTTTAATGAAGAACAAGTCATCTCGCATACCTACGAACGGGTGGACAAAACCATGAAAAGTTTTAAACATGGTGGCTATGAATTAATTTTTATAAATGACGGTAGTCGAGATAAAACGCTGGAAATCTTACGAGGAATTTCTCAAAAAGACTCACATGTAAAGATTCTAAGTTTTTCAAGAAATTTTGGCCATCAGCCCGCTGTTACTGCTGGGATAAATATTTGTTTAGGAGACATTGCCATCATTATTGATGCCGACCTTCAAGACCCGCCAGAATTATTCCCCGAAATGGTAAAAATCTACCTTGAACAGAATGCTAACGTGGTTTATGGCTTGCGAAAAGAACGAAAAGGTGAGACATTTTTTAAAAGGGTTTCGGCAAAATACTTCTATAAAACTATCAATTTTCTCTCAGATACTCCTCTTCCAGTGGATACAGGAGATTTTCGTCTAATTGATAAACACGTAATTGAGGCATTCAGAAGTTTACCAGAAAAGAATAAATATATTCGTGGATTAATATCTTGGATTGGTTTTAAGCAAGTGCCTGTAATGTATGTGCGAGAAGAACGTTTTGCGGGAGAGACGAAATATCCGCTTTCGAAAATGATAAAATTCGCTTCTACGAGCCTTTTATATTTTAGTAAAAAACCTTTGAAATTAGCGCTTACAATAGGTTTAATTAGTATTGTAATTGGAATCGGTTTGGCAATTTGGGTACTTACGGGCTTAATATATCGAACAAATAGCATCGTACCAGGTTGGGCTTCAACCATTATTGCGCTTATCTTTTTTGGAGGAATTCAACTTTTGACAATTGGTGTTTTGGGTGAATATTTGGGAAATATGTTCGAGGAAATCAAGAATCGCCCCGAATATATTATTCATGAAAAAATTAACTTTTAAATAGCAACTTTTAGGAGTCATTTACCTACTACCTAAAAGCTATACCATATCTTTTGAAAAAGACATTAACACAGATAGGTATTATTCTACCTATCTTTTTTTTCATTCTAATGCTCTTTACGTACGCCGTAAATGTGCCTTGGATGGATGATGCAGACGCTTTTCCCGACTTTTTAGGTCGCTTTCTCGAAGCTAAAAACTTTGGAGAAAGAGTATCGCTATTGTTCAAGCCCAACAATGAACACCGAATTGTTTATGCCAAATTGATGAACCTCCTGCATTATTCCCTTACGGGTACGCTCAATATGCGGACGCTCACGATTATTTCTAATATTACCCTTTTTGCAATATTGTGGATTTTTTGGCGAGTTATTAAGGAGCAAAAATTGCCTGCTTATTATTTTTTACCTGTTCCATTATTGCTTTTACATCCTCAATATTACCTCACAAGTATCTGGACAATTACGGGCTTTCAATATCAACCAGTCATTTTCTTTGGACTTTTAGGCGTTTATTTACTCTCAAAAAATACAATTTGGACGTTTTATGGAGCAATTTTTGCCGTATTTTTTGATAGTTTTACGATGAGTAATGGGCTATTTTATTGGATAGTAGGCATGGTGATTTTGGCATTGCAAGGGCGTTATAAAATGTTAGGTATATGGCTAATCTTCACGATTGCCACATTCAAATTATATTTCTATAAATTCGATACCCAAGCTAATGATCAAGGTTTTAATTATTTCTTTCATTATCCCCACGAAAGTTTTTTTGGATTCTTTACACATTTAGGAGGAAGTCTTGATTTTCAAACACTTAGTCCAATTTTAGTGCGTTCAATTGCTCCTACAATTACTGGATTTATATTAATTGCTATCTCTATCTGGTGGATATTTTTTAAGGGAACTGTCTTTCATGAGAAGTTTTCTATAAGTAAATATTGGTCAAAATTACAAGGAAAATTTAATGCCGAACCTTCCAATTATATCATTTTAGGTGGTTTTCTTTTCTTGGTAATCAATGCCCTGGTAATTGCCATTCTACGTCCAAGATTTGGCTATTTTGTGATGATTGTAGGAAATTATAAAATTTACCCTGCCACAATGTTAGTCGTCGCTTATTTGATGTTATTAACGGGTTGGCTAAAATTCACCAAATCTCTCAAACCGTTCAAATGGATATTAATGGGAAGTATGGTTTTGTATGTGACATCTTACCTTAAATTTTTACCAGAAGTTCATGAACGGAGGAAAGATTTATTGGTTCGAGCTTTCAATCAAGAACACAATCAAATAGGATTTGGACCTATCGTTGGCTCAGATTTTGACTTGTATGTACAAGCTGCCATGGGACGTCTCATTCCGACAGGAATTTATCAGTATCCTAAAACAATTTTTACCGATTTTGAAAAAGAAATAGTAGCTAAATTTCCTGATAATCAGCCTATTAAAGTTAAAGTTATGACAATAAATGATGAAGTTTTTGTTGTCAGTAAAGACCTATCCATGGGAATTGGAATTAATGATGGTGTTTATTTAATCTTGAAATCAGCTAAAAAAACTTATTTAATTTATCAAAAACGAAATATTCAAGGATATTTTGAAAAGGAAATAGCCATACAAATTCCTCCACAATATCTTATTCCAAATACGTATCAAATTGGAATTTTGTGGGTAAATGGCGATATAAAAAAAGTCTTTAATGCTAATCAGTCCGTTGTTGTTAATTACTAATCACTATTCATTTCGTATCTTTGATACTTATAATTTGTTTAAATATAGTACGTTAAATGAACCTTAGTTATCAATTATTGCCCCTTTATAACATGTTTGATGTTATTCAAACTGGCTTATAATGAAATTCTTTTTTCAGTAAACTTCTAATTAAGTTTGCTTCTCGTTTAAGATTTTCAGCAATTTTGATTCTTTAATTTACTGGTTTAGCTCTGTCATTAAAAAGTTTTTCAAGAGTTTAGTGAAAGTTTATTTACCTTTTAGGCTGTTCAGTGGCGTACAATTATTCGCCTTGGGCGTGATTGGAGAATATGTTTTGAGAGTGTTTTTTCAGTCGAAAAATAGGCCACTTTTTATTATAAAAGAGACTATTGTGGATAAAGAATTTTCGGAGTAGTCATTTGAT
>JACMRQ010000011.1 GCA_014376355.1 Arcicella sp.
AAAGTAGAATATAATTCTGAAATAATTTTCTAATTAAAACCAAAAACGGCCTCTAAAAAAAATTAGAGGCCGTTTCTATAATACTCAAATTTCTATTTACTTACATTACGAAAAGTAAAGGAATTATAAATATGTCGTTTCGCAAATCTTGCTACTGAAGGAGCATTTACAAATTTGACGTAGGTATTTTTAGGTACGCCAAAGTATTCGTAAACGATATTGTCTTGAAAAATGATTTTTAGCTTTTCATCTTTATAATCGAAATCTTCAATATTTAACGTGCTTGTAATTCGAGAATATTCTTCAGAATTCAAAGCGTGGGTTTCTGGGGCTATGCTTACTAATAAATCATAAGCCTCAATAATTGCCTTACTTTTCACGGCCGCTTCTGCTTTACGCTCCTCATCGTTCACAATTTTATCAGGATGCCATTCCTTAATTAAATTTCTGTAAGTAGTCTTTAATTCAGCAAGTTCGGTTGTTTTGGTTGCTCCAAATAATGCACGGTACGAAATAATTTTTTTCATTGAATTTTTGTAATTATAAATTTTTACAAATTTACTAACCTTAATCCGTAGAGCCAAAAAAACAGCCTTTGTTGATTAAAAGGAAGCAAATTATAGTAAAATAGTTATTTTATTACTTTGATTTTTTATATATTATAAAAGACAGTTCACTAAAACATAATTTTATCAAGTTTAATTTTCATCCTCTAAAATAAATAATTTTGAATCCTGCCATGATTTTCTATTACGATTTTAATTTAGCAACATAATTCTACAACTTTGGATTTTCATTCTTATTTTTGTGGTATTAACAGGTATCAAGTATTACGTAATAAGTATTAGGAATATAAATTGCCTTACACTTATTACTCCCTACCTAAACCTAAAATCTGATAACTAATAAAAATACATCATGGCTTTTGACTTAGAAATGATTAAAGCGGTTTACGAAAGAATGCCATCACGGATTGAGGCAGCTCGTAAATTGGTGGGTAAACCACTTACTTTAACTGAAAAAATCCTTTACTCTCACTTGTGGGAAGGCAATCCATCGACAACTTTTGAGAGAGGAAATTCTTACGTAGATTTCGCTCCAGACCGTGTTGCGATGCAAGATGCAACGGCTCAAATGGCACTTTTGCAGTTTATGCAAGCGGGTCGTCCAAAGGTTGCAGTTCCTTCAACGGTTCACTGTGACCACTTAATTGAGGCAAAAGTTGAGTCAAAAACTGACCTTTCAGTGGCAGTTGATAAAAATAAAGAAGTTTACGATTTCCTTTCATCTGTATCGGATAAATACGGTTTGGGCTTTTGGAAACCAGGAGCTGGTATTATTCACCAGGTGGTTTTGGAAAACTATGCCTTTCCAGGCGGAATGATGATTGGTACTGATTCTCACACCGTGAATGCGGGTGGTTTAGGTATGATTGCCATTGGTGTGGGTGGTGCAGATGCTTGCGATGTTATGGCTGGATTAGCTTGGGAATTGAAATTTCCAAAATTAATTGGTGTAAAATTAACAGGTAAATTAAACGGTTGGACTTCGGCAAAAGACGTTATTTTGAAAGTAGCAGGGATTTTAACCGTAAAAGGTGGAACGGGTGCTGTGGTTGAATATTTCGGAGAAGGGGCAACTTCTATGTCATGTACGGGTAAAGGTACAATTTGTAATATGGGAGCTGAAATTGGTGCAACGACATCAACTTTTGGTTACGATGATTCAATGGCTCGCTATTTACAAGCAACTGGTCGGGCGGAAGTAGCTGCAATGGCTGATGGAATCCGTGAGCATTTAACGGCTGATTCAGAGGTGTATGCAAATCCAGAATTGTATTTTGACCAAGTAATCGAAATTGACTTAAATACACTTGAACCACACTTGAATGGACCTTTTACGCCAGATTTAGCAACGCCTATTTCTAAAATGAAAGAAATGGCTGAGAAAAATGGCTGGCCAACTAAAATTGATGTTGGTTTGATTGGTTCATGTACTAATTCATCTTACGAAGATATTTCTCGTGCTGCTTCATTGGCTCGTCAGGTGGCTGCAAAAGGTTTGAAAACAAAGTCGGAATATACGGTAACTCCTGGTTCTGAATTAGTTAGATATACCATCGAGCGTGATGGATTCATTGCTACCTTTGAAAGTATTGGTGGAAAAGTGTTCTCAAATGCTTGTGGACCTTGTATCGGACAATGGGCAAGACCAGGTGCTGAAAAGGGCGAAAAGAACACCATCGTTCACTCGTTTAACCGCAATTTTGCTAAACGTGCCGATGGAAATCCAAATACCTACGCTTTCGTAGGTTCACCAGAATTAGTAACTGCTATGGCAATTGCGGGTGATTTGACCTTCAATCCTTTAACAGATTATTTGACAAACGAAGCGGGAGAAAAAGTAAAATTAGACCCACCTACTGGAAATGAATTACCTCCAAAAGGTTTTGATGTGGGTGATGCAGGATACCAAGCTCCAGCCGAAGATGGTTCGAGTGTTGAGGTAAAAGTTTCTCCAACTTCCGACCGTCTACAATTGTTAGAACCATTTGCTGCTTGGGAAGGAACTGATTTAGTGGGCTTAAAATTATTGATAAAAGCAAAAGGAAAATGTACAACTGACCATATTTCAATGGCGGGTCCTTGGTTGAAATATCGTGGACATTTGGATAATATTTCTAATAATATGTTGATTGGGGCAGTCAATTTTGCTAATGATAAGACTGATAACGTTAAAAATCAATTGACTGGAGAATACGGTGCAGTACCAGCGGTTCAACGTGCTTATAAGGCGGCAGGAATTGGAACAATTGTTGTTGGTGACCAAAATTATGGCGAAGGTTCTTCTCGTGAACATGCTGCGATGGAACCACGTTTCTTGGGTGTGAGAGCAGTTTTAGTAAAATCTTTCGCTCGTATTCACGAAACAAATTTGAAGAAACAAGGAATGTTAGGTTTGACTTTTGCCAACGAAGCAGACTACGATAAAATTCAAGAAAATGATTCAATTGACATTAAAGGTTTGGCAAGTTTCGCTCCAAATGTACCTTTGACAATTGTTTTGAATCACGCTGACGGAACTTC
Source organism: Arcicella sp. (assembly GCA_014376355.1). Lineage (GTDB taxonomy): Bacteria > Bacteroidota > Bacteroidia > Cytophagales > Spirosomataceae > Arcicella. Next base: position 3,087 of record JACMRQ010000011.1, read on the forward strand.
GGA
>JACMRQ010000118.1 GCA_014376355.1 Arcicella sp.
GGAATTGGACACTTAAGTACTAACCTGAGAATGGTAGAAGCACTAATTTTCACATAACATAATTTGCCAATTCGATGCGCCACATTACCGCCCAATTCAAGCCCCATGGACGATATTAAGTCGTTAAGGCGCTCAAAACGTCTTGAATAAGCGTTAAGTTGCTCTTTAAATCGTTCGGTAAAAATTTTACGGGTGCAGTCAGAATTCTCACAAAAGAACTTGCGAACTTGAAGTGTTAATTTGGCAAGTTTACCAGAAACGGGTAAATCACCAATCGTTCGTGCGTATCTACTATGAATTTTGAAGCTAATGGTCTGACACAAAGGACAACAACTTGAGATTTGACAGCTGCACACCTCGAAATCAATATTTGTGGTAGTATTATGAAATTTGAGTAACGTAAAATCCAGCTCAGAAGGTAAAAATAGTGATTGTTCCATCCGCCAAAACTAAGCTAAAAATACAGCTTTCACCAAAATTGACGAAAAACCTTATTGACTGGAATATACAATAGAACTTGGCAAAAGTTTTCGGTATTTTTTTTCACACATTAATATCCCGAAAATCTAATGCCAAGTTTTTTTATTAATTTCTCTCCAAAGTCTAAACTTAAAAAAGGCTACACAAATCTAACCTTAGTCGATATTTCCAAAAATGCTCTTAAAAAGACTCGTAAACGTTTAGGGAAATTAGGTAAAACCATTGAATACATCGTGGCTGATGTTGGCAGCTTTGTTCCAAACCAGCAATATAATTTTTGGCACGATAGAGCAACTTTTCATTTTTTAACTGAACAAAATCAAATTGAACATTATACCCAAAATTTACAAAATTTCTTACGACCTAACGGATATTTTTTGATAGGAACTTTTACCGAAGATGGTCCAACAAAATGTAGTGGACATGAGGTAAAACAATACTCTGAGAATACCCTAAGTGAGCTTCTGAGCAAATTTTTACATAAAATTAAATGTCTAAATTTTGAACACCTTACTCCTTTTGACACGCTACAAAAATTTATTTTTTGCCAATTTCAAATGAGAGAGTTGAATTTTTAAGTAAAGTTGCAGCCTAAACTAAAACTACAATCAATGACCACCGATTTAAACTACATCATTGCCAAATACAAAGCCGATAGCCAGAGCGTTTTTAACACTTGGTTTATTGGTAACGACCAACGTTTAAAAGTCTTTCAGACTATCTGCTGGAAACTAACAATACATATAAAGCCCGCCTTTCCAATGATTATCCAATGATGTTAATAAAACCAATCTCTTTAATGTCGTTCCATGAAATAGTTTGGTGACAAGAGTAGCACTAATTTGCGTTAACTCCTTCACAACGGGCATCTTTCGTAGGTTTATCACGAGCGATAAGGTTTTATCAATTCATTGATTGATATTTAGTTAAGAACTAAATTTTTAAAAGTCCTTAACTAAATATCAACTGTCGCTACATTTTCATTTTGCCCATTTTACCATTCTTACCCATTTTTGGCATCTTACCCATTTTCCCATCCATGTCCATCATGTCACCATTTTTCATGGTCATTGTAGTACCATCTTTTTTTGTACACATTCCATCTGCCATTACCTTTGTACCATCCCCCATCGTCATTTCATTTTCCATGGGCATCGCTTTGCCATTTTTCACCATTTTCATTTTGCCATCCATCATCATAATATGGTCTTTCTTCACACCCATCTTATGGTTAATTTTGCCCATTTTCATCCCCTTCTTCATCTCCATTTTTTCTTGTGAAAAGGCAGTTGAACTTAACGCAAGGGCTATAATTAAAATCAATAATTTTTTCATGTTTTTAAATGTTTGTGGCTTCCATAGTTTTGTAAATGGTTGCCTGTTGAAATATATTTGTTTTACTATTTTTATAATTTGATACACAAGTAATTACCGCCTATAACTATACGTCACAGGAGAAATTTGTAAAATCAATCGAAATAAAAACTTTTACTTTACTGAATTACCTTCAAGAATCTTTTTTCTCTCGTTATATTCTTCGGTAGTAATGCTTCCAGAAGCGAACCGTTTCTTTAAAATATCAAGCGGCGAATCTTTCCTACTTCGTTGTCCAGGAATATGATAGGGGCTTGCAAAAATCCAAAAAAGAAGCATTACCCAAACAAACCACCAAATAAAGTGCATTCCTCCAAAATTGTAACCGTTATACATTTCCATTATTTCTATCTTTAAAATTTAGAAATTCTCTTGGCAAAATATTCTTTTGAAAAATTCTGCCAAGAGAATTTACTTTTACATTTTACAAGCCTCAGCACATCTTTTACAGGCTTCCATGCAAGCCTTGCAATGATCACCGTGTTTAGCACATTCTGCCATACAAGCCTCACAGCATTTTACGCATAATGCACAAATATCATCGCAGAATTGTGAATCTCTGGCACATAATCTGGCACATAAAGCACAAATATCCGCACAATCACGACAGGCTTTTAGGCATTCTACCATGCTACCCATGCTGATACACATGGTGGTACATTTCTCACATTCAACCATGCAGGCTAAACAGGCATCAATACACTCTTTTGAATTTTTCATTATTAAATTGTTTAACGGATTTAATAAGGTAAAATTCCACAATTTGAACAAGTATTATGTTACACAATTCTGGATTTATTTTATATAATTATCTGATTATCATAATATTAGATATTATTTTAAATATATTAAATCTGTTTTAGAAACTATAATTAGAAGCTATAAACTTTGTGATAATGGTCATATTTCTGATTTTCAACCCTCAAAATTTAATACTCAAACCACCCCCTGCGTTTTTATAACGAGTATCGTAATTAGCAAAAAGAGAAAAACTTTTATTCAGAATATAATCTAAATCTACGTGCAAACGGGTGTAACCATCAATAAGCCATTGCCCCCGCAAACCTAACCCTAGCCGTCTGGTTATTCGTTGTTCACCCGATAACTGAAAGCGAACATTACCTCTCGAATCAAATTTTACTTCTGATTCTATCAAAAATGGAAGTAAATATCTAATTCCAACAACAGGTCGTATGATTTTGGAATCAACATTCGTACCCAAATCTCCCGAGGGTTTTCTTAGAAAAAGTTCGTTTCCAGCATCAATTCCTCCAAATACTCGAAAATATTTCGTCAAATATCGTTCATAGTCTAAATCAATTTCAAAATCTCCTTTCCAGTTGGCATCACCACCCAAGATAACAGCATTTCTATTATTTGAATAATTCAAATTGAAATAATTATTGGTAACGCCCAATTCCGCAGTTCCCCAAAAATAGAAAACATTATCATCGATCGATTTCATTAATTGTTTTGTCATTAAAGCAATATCAGCATCGGGTTTATCACCCCCATAACTCACAATTCTTGCCATGCCCGTAGCCATGTGATACAATAAATGACAATGAAAAAACCAATTTTTTTCATCATCCGCCAAAAACTCAATAGTAACGCTTTCCATCGGGGCTACATTTACGGTGTGTTTTATGGGTGAATATTCTCCTTGACTATTTAATACCCTAAAAAAATGCCCGTGTAGGTGCATGGGGTGAAACATCATTGTGGTATTAACTAATTTGAAGCGAACAATTTCCCCCCTTTCAATCATAATGGTTGATTCTCTGGAAACTGGTTTTCCGTTTATTCCCCATATGTATCTTCGCATATCGCCTGTAAGTTCCAGTTTTACTTCTCTCAACGGTCGTTCTTTTGGGAAGATAATGGGTTCAGTTGATTTTAGAATGTTGTAATCAATACCATAATACTCCCCTAATCCCATGTCCATACTTTCCATATCGGTATTTTTGGTTTTCGTCTCTTTCATATCCATACCTTTCTTGATCTTCTTAGTATTTTTCATGTTCATACCTTTCATACTGGTACTTTTCTTATTGGCATTTCCCATGTCCATGCCTTTCATATCATCACTTTTCTTATTGGCACTTCCCATGTTCATGCCTTTCATATCATCATTTTTCTTGTTAGTATCACCCATGTCCATGCCTTTCATATCATCAC
>JACMRQ010000119.1 GCA_014376355.1 Arcicella sp.
TACACGGTGAAGAGCGGGCAAATAAGCTTTCTGTAAAAAAACATCAAGACGGGCTTCTTGGTCTTTTGTTTTAAGATGATAAACTTTAAACTGATAAAAATCTCGTCGAGCGGCAAAAGCCATGGATGATAAACTCAAAGCAAATATTAGAATAATACCTGAAATGCTTAGCACTTTCATTGATGAATTGGTAAAAAATTTCATGAGAATTGGGATATAAAGTAATTAATTAATAATATATGGTTGAATTTTAACGATAAAGTTAATTCATGGACGAATGTACTCTCAACAAAATTAACGATTACCATGTCTTATGATTAGTCAGATAAAAAGATCCTAAGAAGATGTTTAAATTTTAGTTTATAATCAAAAAAGGGAATCGATTTGGAGGTTTTCATTACAATAAGACTAAAATTTCACTTCTCAAACTATTTATTTAGTTTTAATGACCTCCAATGGGAACCTTTTTATGTGAGGTTCTTCTTCCAAATCTGCGAAAAAATCACTTTTAAACTAACCATTTCGTTTGATATGTGTATATTTTCGTCTTCCTATAATGAAAACCTCCTAGTCAATTAGTTAATACTTAAATTATCGGCTTCTTATATACTTGAAATGGAACATTATTATCCGTCAAGGTTTTATACACTGTCGTAGTCGAATGAATTGAAAATGCTTTCATAATATCTCGAATACTTCTTTGTTGTTTGTATGTACTTATGGAGTGCATACAAAAGTGTGGGACAAATTGTTTTTAGGACAATCTTTCAAGATATTTAACAGTTCAATATCTTGTTTCAGAATACTTAACTTAGGATATGAATTAGAATGCCTCACACTTTTTGATGCACTCCTCTATACAATAAATTGGAAAGGATTTGGCTTTCATTTATAATCTTCAAGTTTAAAAAACGTTTTTGCGGTTTGTAATGGAAATTATTCTTTTTAAGAAGCTATCGCATTTTTAATGAAACTACAATAAACAAAGTTCTGGATTGTATCAAATGGCGTTACGTGGTTTTCAGTTAAACAAACTACCTTCTTGAAATAATTGCCGATTGTTTTCACTAAAGATTTTTTTGAATATTGTTTTATATCTATACCACTGCATTTGGTAGGTCCTTTTTCAGAGAAAGTACCCACCACCAATAACCCTGAATTTGCTACATTTTCACTAATTTTTTTCAAGTAATTTTCAATGTCTCCATTATTTGTTAAAAAATGAAATGCCGCTCTATCATGCCAGAAGTCATACTTTTCAAGTGGTATAAATTCCGTAACATCCGAAACAATCCATTTTACAAGCATTGCCCGATTTCCTAATCTATTTTGTGCTTTTTTTAGGGATAATTCCGAAATATCTAAAACTGTTATGTCTGTGTAGCCTCCATCCAAAAGAAAATCAACTAAGAGGCTGTCTCCCCCACCAACATCAATAATTTTGGCATTTTTAGGCACCTTAAATTTGTCAAAAAATGATAAAGAAGTTACTGGTTTGGATTGATACCAACTAACGTCCGTCAAATTTTTAGTTTGATAAATATTTTCCCAATGACTCTTACGATTAGAATTTTCCATGTTTTATGAATTTAATTTGGCAATTTTTCTTTAAAGTATCCATACGTCCACGTTCCCGCAATGGCACTCAATAACGTAGCGATTACGACCAAATATCCACTACCAATTTGAGCGAATAATGGTCCTGGACAAGCTCCCGTAATCGCCCATCCTAATCCGAAAATAAGCCCGCCAAAGATTTGACCTTTTTGGAATTTTTTAGGATGAAAAACAACCGTTTCGCCGTCTATGGTCTTGATATTGAACTTCTTAATCAGAAATATCGAAATCATTCCTACCATCACTGCACTGCCGATAACCCCATACATGTGGAAACTTTGTAAACGAAACATTTCTTGAATTCTGAACCAAGAAACGATTTCAGCTTTCACAAAAACAATTCCAAACATAATTCCTACGAATAGATATTTAAGATTATCTGTCCAAGTTTCTTTTTTTGCTATATCATTTGGTGCGTCACATACAAAAGGCTCGTTGTTCTGTATTGGACTTGATATTATTTGTGTATTTTTCATTTTAGAATGTGATTTTTTAGAATAATTTAAAAATGTAAGGCATTAATAGGTGGGTCATTGTGAAACCGCCAACCATGAAACAACAAGTGGCGATCAGTGAAGGAACTTGTAAATTTGAAAGCCCCATAATAGCGTGTCCAGAAGTACAACCACCCGCCCAACGTGTACCAAAACCAACTAAGAAACCACCCAATACGAAGAAAATTAAGCCTTTTAACGAAAATAGAACATCTATGCTAAATAAATCAGCGGGCATTAATCCCGAAAAATCTTGAATTCCTAAGGCTCTCAAATCCGTAATTGTGGCTTGTGAAAGCACAAATGCATTAGGATTGGCTAATAAATTTGTGGCAATCATTCCGCCCAAAAAAGTGCCTAAAACGAATACTAAATTCCAAATTTCTTTTTTCCAATCATACTTAAAAAAAGATATATCAGCGGGAAAGCAAGCGGCACAAACGTGACGAAGTGATGATGAAATTCCGAAAGATTTATTGCCAATTAATAAAAGTGTTGGTACGGTTAATCCGATTATTGGGCCAGCTACATACCAAGGCCAGGGGTTACGAATAATATCTAAAATGTTTTGCATTGATTAAAATTTATAGTTGAGTATAAAATTAAGTTGTGACATATTTACTTTATTAATTATATAGCGCTCATTGTCGTATATGTCACCTTGATTATTTTTATTTACAAAAAGAAATTGAGCATTTGTCCCTTTTAAATACCCCTTAAATTGATAATTTATTGAAGCCGTAAATTGCGTAAATGAAGGCATTCCGTATTTATTCAGGTCCGTATTTTTGACATCGGGAAGCCGATAATATCCATAGCCTATTTCAGTCTTTAACGATTTATTGAACCAATTTTTAGCGAATTTTGCCGAATAAGCCCATACATCACCCGAACCTTCCATTCGCTCCCGTGGTAGAAATGTATAAAATTGTTCAACTCCCCATTCACGTGGCATCAAATATCGACCATCCTCCGTGATTCTACCAAAATTAATCGAACTTTCAATCGTTTTAGTGGTATATCCAATCCTGGCATTAATGATAATGGATTTGTTTTGAGTTGAATAATATGTCTTCAAAACATCCGAATTCCCACCGTTTCCAACTGAATTCTGAGTGATCAACATCGCTCCAAACAAAAGTTTCTGGGTCTTATTAAGGTTGTGTGTATATTCTACTTTAATATAAGCCGTATTGAAAATGTTTTCGGCTAAGATATTGCCAATTAATACTTTAAACTGTGGAATGGGCGTGTAATTTACGTCCAAAATCCCAATTCCTACACTTGAAATATTACCAAAATATTGTGACTTTGTCCCGTTCAAATTTACCCCAGATAGATAATATCCCAATGAGTTTTCAACTGAATACCAATGCGTAGTTGAGCGTGGAGAAATACCCAAAATAAAGTCTAATTTGATTTGAATTTTTTTGTTTGGGTTTAGGTCAAAGGCAATTCCTTGTACCATCGTGGGTGACATTCTTCCGTCTTGGGCGTTTAAAAATAAATTTTTAGGGATATAATTACCCACTAAAATAGAAGAATTTTTAAACTTGTATTTCAGAAAAAGCATCTGCAAACGAAAGAGTAAATTTTTTCGATTTAAATCCGCCAAATCATACAATCCAACTTCATAGCGGTCAATTGCCTTGGTCGTTGGGTCTTGAACTGTAAAATCAGATGACGCAATATCTTGCGTAAGGAAGCCTCCTATATTTATCTGGAAACCTTTATAATAAGCCGACTGATAACCCAAACCTAAACCAATGGCAGTAGCATAATAATCGGAAAGTCCAATTTGATTATTGGTTGCAATGGACATTAGACGAGATTGACCGTAGAACGTTCCTTTTAAAAATGCTTCTTTGAGATTAAGGGTATCTTTTGCAATACCTTTTTTATCATTAATATCCTGACCATCACTAATATTTGCCCCGATGAGTAGCAATATTAAAATCGTAATTTTTCTGTTCATCTAATTTTGTAAAGCATTATTAAAATAATATTTCACAAAATTAGAATTAAGATATTTTACAGTTCGTGACAAATGTTACACTCACATAAATTTACAATCCACGCCTAAAATTTGGCTTAATAATTCTACACGGAGCATCCAAAATTTTGGCTTCCTGTCTAAAAACTATGGACTGGACTATTTCTCTTACAAAACTCGTTTTTGTTAAAAACCAGCTTTTATATATGACCAACCATTCTCTTCTTTCAACACAATTTCCGCAAGCCCAACTGGGACAAATGTGGCAGATGGGAGTATTTGTTTTTTTTCCAAATGGCGTTGTTTCATCGTGTTTTCACAAACCGCAAACACAACCCCTTTTTCAGTTAACGATTGTATTTCTTTGGCAGTTTTGGCTTCTTCTATTTTCATAAACCCGATACCATTATTGTGAACAACCACTTCAATTTTAGCGGTTTTCCAATAATCCAAAACATTGCCAATTTGTTTAACCAAGGATTTATGCACCAATGTATCGCTCGATGCTAAATGAAATACAATTTTATGCTCTTTCTCATAGGTTTGAGCATTTGCGATATTGACAAATCCGATTGTCAAGACTGATAGAATTAACATAATTCTTTTCATAATTTTGCTATTGATGGGTTTTTCACTTTTAAACGTTTATTTTTTTCTTTCCACTCTTTGATGGGTTTGTAAGGACCATATTTGTGTTGTTGTTCTGTAAATGGGTCTGCATAAGGACCAAAAGGATGGTCGAATGGTTTTCCTGCCAAATTGGGCCAATCCTTACTTAAATCTCTGGTTGGGCGAGGCATTGAATTAATAAAAGCTGCCACATCCCAAGCATCTTGGTCAGAGATTTGCGTTTTTTCGTAAGTTACTCCATAAGGCATATTGTATTTAACGTAACCTGCCAAATTTGAAATTCTGAATAAACCTGCACCAATATTGTAACTATTTTTCCCCCAAAGTGGTGGGTACGTATAGCTTTTACCGTTTTCTGCCAATACGCCTTGACCATTATTTTGATGGCAACTTTGGCATTTTTGTTCGTATATTGCTTTTCCAAAAATAGGATCGCAGGCTCGTTTTAAGCCTTTCATCTTGAAAATACCTGAACCACGGGGTACTTTTTTCTTTGGCACATCGGTTCCAAGCCATTTGATATATGCCAAAATTGATTTCATTTCTTTGCTCGTTGAATCAAGGGCAACACCATTCAAACTCCGCTGAAAACAGTCATTTACTCGCTTTATTTGATTTTCTTTACTGCCAGAACGTTCTCTGAATTTTGGATAAGTTGCTTGAACGGCAGCGTAATTATTACCCCACGGTTGCGTACCCGCCTTCAAGTGGCAATTTTGGCAATTCATACCATTCGAGATATGTTTTACAGAACCATTTGGACCCAAATAATCGGCAGTATGAGCAATTAATTCACGCCCATATTTTACTTTTTCTTGCTCTTCGGGTTCAAGTTTCATCATTCGCCAATCGGCTGGGGCATTCCACAGATGAACAAAATTTGAATCGGGTTGAACGTAAGGTTTTTTAACAACTTCCGCTTCGTCAGATTTTGAATTTGGGACACCAAAAATAAAAAAACAAATGAGTGTAAACATTAATAAAAATGCAACACCGAGCAAGCCCATCATAATTTGGAGGGAACGGCGAAATTTATCCGTCTTATTTTCGTAAACTGGCTGTGACATTGATAAGTATTGGGTTGATTTTTCGGTACTAACAAATTTAATGATTTTACCACTGATTAGTTTGTGATATTTGTCACAGATGAACCGTTCTAAACTGAAAAGAGTCTGGAACGGTTACGCACATACTTCGTTTTCAATATCTTCCTACACACTTTTAATAAGATAGAATATTAGAAATATGCTTATTAAAAATATGAATGCTGTGAGTAAAGTAATTAAAAACGGCGAATAATTATAATACCCTTCGTTCAACTGTTTGGCAGTTTGTCTATATCTTACAAATGATAGTATGGCGGTTAATGAGCCAAAAGAAACTAAAATTATTCCAACAATTCCAGAATAACCCTTTGAATGAATGATGTCTTCATGCCCAAGCAACATTGAAACTTGCTTTACGAATAAGGCAAATTTTACTACCACAAAACCAAATGCCATAATACCAATACTTGTTCGTATCCATGCAAGAAAAGTCCTCTCATTGGCTAAATGGTCACGAGCATTTTCTTTATTTTTAGATTCATCCATTTATTATTGAATTTTTAGGTTAAACCAATGAAAATGTATTTAATGTTGTTGCCTTATAAATCGGATTATGGGTCAAATATTCCACCATTGCTTCCACCGCATTAATTGATAAATGATGTCGATTATTTCCAAAATTTTCTGGTACTCCTTGCGTAGTAACAAATACTACTTTATAGGTTTGTTCTTTTATTACTGGCTCTTCTTTTATAAATATTTGCTGGATTCTATAACCTTTCGGATTTTCAATTCTCATCTTTATATTTAATCCCGAACACCTTTTTACATACCCTCCCATTTGTTTCATGGCGTCTTCACAAAAAGTTCTCTCCAAGTTCTCTTCTAACATTTGGATGATTTCCTCACCTGTCATTTCCACCTCCGATATTTCAGGATTCATTGGAATGATATTGTATAAATCCCATTTTGTTATATTTCCTACATCAATAGGGATTCCGTACCGCCAGCCATTCGAGAAGGCAAGGTCAAAACTACCAAGTGATTTTATGGCAGATAATAACAAATCATCCATAGTCGATGCAATGGTATTATATCTGTGCAATAGTAATTCTGTCTTACCAACGATTTTCTCCTTCAAATGTTGATAGGGTTGCATAATCTCCGTTACTAATGCTTCAATCTCCTCATTTGCTTTGATGGTTGAATCAATAGTGATGAGTTCATAATTGAATTTTATAATTTTATTGTGTTCAATGATCAATTGTAGATGTCCCAAGAAAGAACCATGACAACCACATTGAATAACAATTCCATTATTTATTTTCACAGCATCGTATAGGCGGTTGTGCGTATGGGCACTCAAACATATATCCACTCCGTCTACTTTATTGAGCATTTCAACATCCTGAGGAAATCCATTGTGAGACAGAAGAACTATAAGATTTGCCCCTTCCTCTTTCACTTTTTTAATTATTATAGGCAGTTCTTTTAATCCATCGGTAATTTTCAATCCTTCGCTAAAATGCTTAGGCATAGTTTTATCAATAATGTTTGAACAAATCCCAATAACTGCAATTTTAAGGTCTTCAACTTGAATGAATGTGTAGGGAGTAAGAAAAAGTGTTTCATCATTATTGTAAACATTAATTCCTAAAAACGGATAATTTAATTGCCCTATTAATTTTTTCAATTGCACAGGTCCATAAGCAAAGTCCCAGTGCCCAACCATAGCACTAATTCCCATTTTATTCAAAATAGGCGGCAATACTTCCCCCCTGGATTTAACAACTGGTAATGTGCCATGAAAGGTATCACCTCCATCAAATAATAATGTATTTGGGTTATTCTTGCGTATGTTATTCACAACGGAAGCAATTCTGGCATACCCTCCTGCCGTCTCGACTACTTCTCTACCACCTTCATAAAATAGTTCAGGATGTGGTTCAAGGTAGCCATGAACATCGTTTATATAGGCAATTGATAATTTCATAATTATGATATTTAGGTAGTTTTGTTATCATATATTTTGGGTAAAAATTAAAGTTATACAATTTAAATTTTTTACAAGATTTTTGAGAAAATTTACAATATTCCCAATTTTATTATTTTAGTTATTTATCGCTGAATTGCAGTTGCCAACATTAATAATTAATTAGATCATTTACGAAGTGAGGGCATAAAAGGCTGCCCATATAAAAAATACTATCAACTCTTCCAAAGCCAAGAACACGGGTCGAAGATTCAATACCATCAATCAAAACTGTTTTGATTCCCTTTACATTAAACTGTGGTGGCAATTCGACCATAAAATTTCCAAATTTTGAAATTATTTCATTTTGTTTGAAGCACTTTTACAACTCCTTTTTTATCAATAAATCCCACGTTAGCCCACGCAAGTTTTTGATTTTTAAAGACTTGCAAAACAGGTAGAGCATCAATATTCAATTCTTTGCAAAGTGCTTGGTTGTCATCGGCATTAATCCGAATAACTATTATTTTATCAGCCATTTCCTTTGAAATTTCCTCCAAATAAGGCTTCATCAATTTACATGGTCCACACCATTCGGCATAAAAATCTATCAAAACTATTTTATCCGATTTAGTCAAATCATTGTATGCTTTTAGATTCATACCTGAGGGTTTATTCTCATTATTTTCTGGCAAATTCGCACCTCTCCATTTCATTATTCCCCCATCAAGTTCATAAACCTCTTTGAAACCATTATTACGCATTTTATTGGCTGCCGAAGAGCTTCTTCCGCCACTCAAACAATAAACAAATACTGGCTTAGATTTATCAAGCGTTGCAATTTGTTTATCAAAATCATTCCCATTCCAATCTACATTTTTTGCTTTTGGAATATGCCCTTTCGAGAATTCATCGGGAGTTCTTACGTCGATGATGGGGGCAGTAGGTATTTCATTTGCCTTATTAGCAAAATCCATTGCTGAAAGACTAACTATTTTTGACTGTCCATCCGAACAGTTACAAACAAGAAATGATATGGCAAAAATCCCAATTAAAAATCTTAGATTCATAATTTTATTTAGTTGTAATAATTGTTGTTATTGAACTTTATCTTGATAAAAAAATGCTTCAATTAAGTCAATAAATTAGGCAATTTTTAACCGTTTTTGTTTTATAGTCAAGCAATACATTTCTATTTTAATACTTACTCCTGAAATAATTGTAATCAATGAGATAAAGATGATAGGAGCTAAAAGACCAAAATTATCTACTAAAATGCCTGAAATTAATGCTCCAAAAGCATATCCCGAATCTCGAAACATTCTGAAAATACCTAAAATTTTTGGTCTGGTTGTAGGGTTTGTATTTTCGGCAATACTTGCCATAAATGTAGGATAAACAACCGCTGTACCAATACCAATTAGAATAGAGCCAATTACAAAATAATAAATAGGGTTATTCGGAAAAAACAATAGTAAGGCAATTCCTTGCATAAACATTCCCAATGACATTAAATCCTTTTTGCAAAATATATCAGAAAGTTTTCCTGTAAACAATTGACTGATACCCCAGACGGCGGGATAAATACTCGTAATTGTACCAATCTGTGTGATGGATAATCCTTTTATAATTAAAATAATTGGCAAAAGTCCCCAAACCATTCCATCATTTAGGTTATTTACAAAACCCGAAGCAATCACGGTTCTTAGATTTTTATTCTTCCAAATCGGTAACTCTGATATTTTTTCGGATAAAGTAACTGTCTCCTGAATAGATAATTGAGAAGTCTCAACCGTAAATAGGCTTAATAATAATCCCGTTACGGCTATTACTATTCCTACGTAAAAAGGAAAATCAATTCCGTATTCAGCTACCCAAACTGTTGAAAAATACGCCAAAATAGCTACCGAGATATATCCCGCAAATTCATTCAAGCCTAATGCCAATCCCCTATTGGCAACACCAACCAAATCCATTTTCATTACCACTGTACTGGACCAAGCCAAACCTTGATGAATTCCAAGGAGAATATTAGTCAAAACAATTATTTCCCAAGAGTTAGCTGTGAGAAACAGAATGGGGATTGGCAAAGCCAAAACCCAGCCTAAAAGTAGCGTATTTTTTCTTCCTATTTTTGTAGAAAGAATCCCACTAAAATAGTTCGTAATAGCTTTGGCAATACCAAATGAAACAATGAATGAAAGTCCCGCTGTTACCGATGTGAGCCCAAAACGTTCATGAGCGAGCGTTGGAAAAATAGTTCTTTCAATACCGATCATGGCTCCAACAAAGGCATTTATTAACACTAACAAACTAAATTGTTTCCAATTTTCTTTTAAACCTTGTTTCATATTTAGTCTTTCTATTGATTAATCACTTTCGTTTACTTTCAAAACGGTTTAAATAGGATTGAATAAAATCAGAAACGAGGTAACCGATAAACATTCCATAAGGAATCATCGTTTGCCATTGTGATTTCAGCGGACAAGTGCCTGTGATACAGCCAATTTCTTTCCAGTATAAGAATCCTCCAATTCCTCCCAAAAGTATTCCTAAGATAATTATTTTATTGCTAACTAACTTCTTCATATTAAGTATTTTTAATATTAGCTGTAGTGTGATTTTGATTTTGCGGAATTTTGCAACCATTACTTCCACAACCACCAACATTTAAAAGGGATTGTAGAATAAATACTCCGCCCAGAATACCAAATAAGGGTTGACTATCTGTGATTGAGGAGTAAATCCCCCAAATACCTACCACCAAACGTAGAATTCGCATGAAATTCCACTGTTGTGCAATTGCTTCCATCATATTTATTTTTAAAAAGGCCATCTCATCAATCCTCCTGATAGATTATACAAATTTTCAAATCCTGCATTACCCATCAATTTACACGCACTTCCACTCCGATTACCACTTCTGCAATAAACAAAATACGTTTTACTTTTATCAAGTTCTGCTATTTTTTTGATAAAATTACTCCCCATACAATCGATGTTAATTGCTCCATCAATGGCACTTTGTTTAAATTCTGCGGGGGATCTCACATCCAGAATAATGCCACTTGTTTCACTCATTAGTGTATTGAATGTAGCGGCATTTACATCCTCGTAGTTTTTTTTAGTTTTTAAGAAATCGAACATAGCTTTGTTAAGATTAAATGTTGAAATGATAGGCAAAATTGATTATTTATTCCTAATAAATACGTGATATTTGTTACACTCACGATAAAAAAGAGGGTAAAAATACTCCCTTCAAATTACAATATTTTTTTAGCCAAATAGAAATCCATTCTTTCTAAATCACTATCATTTCGTTCTAAAAGTGCCTCAACGGTTTTGGGTGCTGGGATAATCACTTTCTCACCTGGTTTCCAATTGAGTGGCATCGCTACTTTATTTTCATCGGAGATTTGAAGTGCTAAAAGGCATCGTTTAATTTCTTCCATATTACGCCCAACATTGAGCGGATAATACATAATTAACCTTATTTTGCCCGTTGGGTCAATAAAAAATACTGCTCTAACTGCCGCAGTTTCACTTTCACCAGGTTGCAGCATTCCCCACAATTTTGATACACTCATATCAATATCTGCTACAATCGGGAATTTGAAAAGCACGCCCGAATTTTTGCGTACATTATCTACCCAAGCAATATGCGAGTGAATACTGTCAATACTCAATCCTAATAAATTACAGTTATGGGCATCAAAAAAACTTTCTTGCTCATTGGCAAAACCTGTCATTTCGGTGGTGCAAACGGGCGTAAAATCGGCTGGATGTGAGAAGAAAATCACCCATTTATCGGTATTATAATCTGAGAATTTTAATTTTCCAGTGGTAGTAACCGCTTCAAAATCGGGAGCAATGTCGCCGATGCGTGGCATTGAATTTATTTGTTCTGACATGATAATTATTTGATAAAATCAACTTTTGTAAAATTAGCCAGACCTACTCCCCAGTACAGTGACAAAAGTTACACAAAACAAAAAATCACGGAAATTTCTATCCGTGATTCTGAACTAACCCAAAATTTACTATTTTTATGCTTCGGAAGTCATTTTCCCCA
>JACMRQ010000120.1 GCA_014376355.1 Arcicella sp.
GAATCTACTGGAGTAATTAATGATTTGTCTAATTGGAAGAACTCAGCCGTTTTAATTGCCATTTGGTAGGGCGTTAAAAAGTCTTTGCCTGAGATATGGAAAATTCCTTCGGCTTTTTTATCAACCACTAACCAACAACCCATCGCCAAGTCTTCGGCTAAGGTTGGGGTTCGGAATTGATCCGTTACAACCTTAATAGATTTCTGTTGTTCTAAGGAATTTTTTACCCAAAGAATGATGTTGGAACGACTCATATCGTTCGTAATTCCATAAACCAAAACAGTTCTAACGATGCTCCATGTACATTTTGAACGCTTTACTACTTCTTCAGCAGCATATTTACTCCAACCATAAAAACTGATGGGACTCGGTTTATCTTCTTCTGAATAGGGGCCAGATTTTCCATCAAAAACAAAATCTGTTGAGAGGTGGCAAAGAAAAACAATATGCTTTTCACAGGCTTCCGTTAAATATTCAAGGGCTTTCACATTCATTGCCCAACACAATTCTTTTTCAGCTTCGCATTGATCCACATTCGTCATAGCGGCGGTGTGAATGATGACATCGGGACGTACTTTTTCAACTACCTCCGCTACTTGTTGGGCATTGGTAATATCCATTTCTTGGTATTCGTAACCGTTCGTAAAAGGTAAACGGTTTTTGCCACGAGAGCTGGCAATTAATTGAATATCAGGATATTGAATTAATAATGAAACTAATTTTTGCCCTAACAATCCATTTGAACCTGTGATGAGGATTTTCTTTATTTGCACGGTTATTTAGAAATATTTGGTTCTATGACAGTTTTTATAGACTGGTAATGTAGGGACGAATAGCATTCGTCCACGGTGCCATTGAGAAGACGAATGCTATTCGTCCCTACATCAAAAATCGTCGGATAACCATAATTATTTTTTTTTACAAATATACTATTGTTTGAAAAATCTTAATTTGTCGGATAATTTATTAAACAAGATTGCTGGATTAGCGGTCTGACTACTAATAACCAGTCAATTTAAAGTTTTTCAAACACTATTCTTAAAACGTCCAACCATACATCTTCGTTATCTTCTTCTTTCGCATTTTTTTACAAGTAATTTTCATGGCAATATCTTTCAATGGACGATTATTACCATCTCTTTGTTGAATGGCAACTGAATCTATAACCCACAGATTATCAATTACTTGTCCAAAAACAGTATAATTTCCATCAAGGTGTGGCGTGCCTCCAATGGTTTTATAGACTTGCTTTTGCTCATCCGTAAAAGTGCGTAAGGGCGTTCTTGCCATTTGTTGTTTTAAGGTTATGTCATTCCAGGTTTGTCCTTGAACTACATAAAATTGACAACCTGATGATGCTTTTTCTGGATTATTATCTCGTGCGGCTGCTAATGCACCTTTTTTATGGAAAAGTTCGGGAGTAATTTCCGCCGGGATTTTATAGCCATTTTCACCATTACCTAATAGTACGCCAGTCGCCGCCGTGCGAGAAACTGGGTCGCCTCCTTGAATCATGAATAAATTAATAATCCGATGGAAAAGTAATCCATCGTAAAATTTATTATCCACTAATTTTAAAAAATTAGCTTTATGTTGGGGCGTTTCGTCGTATAAAAGAGCGTGCATATCGCCCCAAGGTGTAGTGATGGTTACAAGATAATCTTTTTTTGATTGAGCTATAATTGATTGATTTACAAGTAGTAATAAAAACAGTAAGCGTATATTTTTCATCATTATTTTGTTTATTTTACCAACTTCACTATCTTCTTGATTCTATCCGACTTCTCATCTTTTGACTTCAAAAACAACAATTCGTTCAACTCACCTTTACGCCACGTTTCAATCATGTCATCATAATGAGGACTGCCTGGATTTCCCGATTGTCCGCCTGGATATACACCATAGCCTTTTGTATTATTATCTTTTCCTAATTGCACAATCATTCTCCAAGAAGGTCCAGTGCGTTCGGTTGTGGCATTTATTACGCTTCCGCCTCCGCCAATTTTCACGTCATTTTTACTCCATGCTTTCAGTGGATTTGTTCCTCCCAAATCCAGTAAATGTCGAATATCGGTTGATTTATGTTCTGACCACGCCCATGTTTTGTTCATTTCTGACTTTCTCCAAATTTTCAATGAATCCATTGCTGCCGATAACGTACTATTAGCTAATTCTTCAATCGTTTCAACTTTATTTTTTGTTGAAACATCATCAAACCATTTAGATTTTGGGTCTTTTTGCATTAATCTCAAAGTACGGTCGGAACTTGGATATTTCATTGGAATATTTTCATCGTATCCGAATTCATCCTTCCAAATGGCTTCATTCAATAAATCTGACCATACTTTAAAAATAGTTGGAGCAATTTCATCAGGGTCATTGTTGAATTTCCAAGCGGATAAAATCTTAATAGCCGGCAATTGTGTGGACGATGGAGCTTTGATATATGACAACATCGTTGGTAAAAAATCGAGAGCCTTTAAGTTAAAATTATCATTTTGTAACATTCTAAGAGAATCAACCGTAACTTTTCCATTCGGCATTTTTTCCAAACGTTGATTAATTCTTCTACCACGTTCAGACGGGGCAAATTCCCAGTTGATATAATACGGATAACTTGGGTCAGTCGAAGATTGATTCGCCGAACTCACAAATTCACGGTAAGGATTTTTCATGTGCGGATTGTGGGCGGAGGGAATAAAGGCGTTCCAATCAGCGGTTTTATCGGTACCATCCAAAATATATTTTCCTTGCTGACGAGCCTTCAAAGGGAATTTTCCGTTTACCCAAAGTGCAATATCATTTTGATTACTGGCAAAAACAAAATTTTGTGCAGGAGCTGAATAATGCGTCAAAGCTTTGGTATAATCATCGTAATTTTTGGCACGATTCAATTCATAAAAAGTAGTTAATTCCTGTGATTTATCGTGGGCAATCCATCGCAAAGCATGTCCCGTTGGAATATTTTTCTTCAATGGTTTTTCATTATCCAAATACACAATTGGACCGTGATGTGTGTAAAGAACTGTATCAATTACATCAACACCGTTTTTAACTTTATATTTTTCAATACGAGTCGTGATTTTCTTCCATTGTCCATCATGAAAATATTCTTTTTTAGTAGCATCCTTAAATTTCACTTCGTACCAATCCACCACATCTGCTCCCACGTTTGTTACGCCCCATGCAATATCCTTGTTGAAACCAATAATCACATTAGGCGTTCCTGGCATGGTTGAACCATACACATTTACTTCAGGACTTTGCAACTGAACTTGATACCAAATTGATGGTAAACTTAAAGTTAAATGAGGGTCATTCGCTAAAATTGGTAAACCTGTTGCAGACTTTAATCCACTAACTGCCCAATTGTTTGAACCAATACCTTTATCACGTTCCGTAGTGGCTTTTGAGCTTCCTGTTCCCATGAAATCAATGGGTGATTTTGGAAGTGCCAAAGGCGTAAAATCATGCGGTGTTCCGCCAGGAATAATCGGACTTTCCACGAATGGATAATTTGGAAAAAGGTCTTCTGAGGTCTGTTTTCCGTATTTTCTAAGAATATTCGTCATCCGTAAATCATCCGTTCCCGAAGCCAAAACAAAAGACATATTTTTTAAAAA
>JACMRQ010000121.1 GCA_014376355.1 Arcicella sp.
TGATTTATTAGTTAAAAAAAGTGGTGTTTCCAAAGAAAACACCCTTTCCTATCTTACCTCTAAACCTATTTAACTATGAAAAATAACTGCACAATTACAAATTAAAACACTTTTCTGTTATTCTATTTTCTCAAAATTGAAATAATTTGTTAAAGAAAAATGGTGCTTCCAAAGAAAACACCTTTTCCTGTCTTACCTCTAAACCTATTTAACTATGAAAAATCTTTATATTTTTGTTATTTCAAATGGAATGTACTTCACAATTTTTAGTTTTCTAAGTTAAAAAAGTGGTGTTCTCAAAGAGAACACCCTTTCCCGTCTTACCTCTAAACCTATTTAACTATGAAAAATCTTTATATCTTTTGCTCAATTATAGTAATCAACTCTATATTTCAATGTGTCATTAAATCACACAACTAACTAAGTAATAACACTTAATAAAAAATCAAATTTGGAAATATTTTTATGATAACATAATGTGCATTTCTATTGATTTGTTTATTATCTGCTCTCGGTTAATAAACATAAAACAAGCTATAAAAGGTTCCCGTTACTACTTGTTTCTCTACTGTATTCTTCTTTAAATATAACATTTCGCAAGTCACACAATTTAAAAAATATTCTTAGAATTATCTAAGCCCGCTCTCTACTGTTTAACGATGCAAAGTTCTGCAATATTATTTGATATTGCAAATTTTTCTTGCAAATGTCTGAAATAATATTGCCATAACTACTTAAAAATCAGTCATCAAAATGGCTACCCATGTATTCAATCTATTTTTTTTCAAACATTAGTTTGTTATATTAAGTAAAATTTTGCAAAGGTTATATGGAATTTCCTCATAAAAATACTACAACAATATTAGAATAATACAATTACTAATTAAAAGCATTCATGGTCTTATCCAAGCCCTGTAAACAGAAGCTTAATGTCATTTCTGAAGCTATATCAAGGTATTCAGGTAATAGGTCAAGTTGTTCTCTTTCAAAATTACCCAAGACGTATTCTATCTGTCTTCCTTTGCCAAAATCATCCCCCACACCAAAGCGCAAACGATTATAGTTAGAATCACCTAAAACCTCTTGAATATTGCGTAATCCATTATGTCCGCCGTGACTGCCTTTGAATTTCATTCTTAATTTTCCGAAAGGTAGGGCAATATCGTCCGTTACGATTAAAATATTTTCTTTTTCTATTTTTAATTCTTTCATCCAATAGTTTACTGCTTTCCCGCTCAAATTCATGAATGTAGTGGGCTTAATCAAATGAATTTGTTTCCCCTTATGTTTTATTTCTGCATGATAAGCGAGGCGTTCCATTGAAAATTTCGCCTCAAACTCACCAGCCAATCGGTCAATAGTCATAAAACCTACATTGTGACGAGTGAGTAGATATTCTGGCCCTATATTGCCGAGACCTACGATTAGATACTTCATTTAGATTGTATTTTTATTTAGATTTTTTTTAATTTCGTAACTCATTAATCATTTATTCTATATGTAGTTATTTTCTATAACTATCAGACTTACAGATGCTTTTTACTAAAGTAATTGCTTCACATTTTACATAAATCAATCGTTAAAATTAAGTAATTTTGTTTATTATAATTCGCTCATGGAAAAAAGTACCCATAAAATAATTACTCTTGCTTTACTATTGCCGATTCTGTGTTCTGGCTTAAATAAAGCGTTCTCACAAAACAGAAAAAGTCTTCCTGCCCCTATTAATACTACTAAATTTACAGAATATGCTCCATCGGTTAGTGCAGATGGTAAAACACTCATTTTTGAGTCTGATCGTCAAGGTGATTGGAAACTATTTGAATCTCACCGAAATGGCAATAATTGGTCAGTTCCCATACCTATTCCCAAAATTACTACTACTTTTTTTGAGAAAGCGCCTCTCGGTGGTCCATGTTTGAGTTACGATGGCAATTTATTATTATTTTCTGCAAATGGAAAAGACTCAGACGGACACGAAGATATTTATTATTCAAGTAGAGAAAAAAATGGTTGGTCAGCTCCCATGAATTTTGGCAAATCAATTAATACGATTGATTATGAAGGTTATCCATCTCTATCTGCCGATGGGAAATACCTTTATTTTGCTCGTGCTAAATATATTTTTGGGGATAAAAAAGATCCTCAACAACGTTGTTATCGAATCATGCGAGCAGAACGAGAAATGGACGGGAAATGGAAAACTGCGGTCGAACTGCCCAGCCCCGTAAATTTAGTTTGCGAAAAAGCACCAAGGATTATGCCTGATGGCAAGACTTTGATATTTTCATCTATTAGAAAAGACGGACAAGGTAGTTTTGATATTTATAAATCTGAATTGCAAGAAAATGGCACTTGGACAAATGCTGTTCCTTTAGATTTTTTGAATACATCGGGACCAGACCAATTTGTGGCAGTGCCTGCTTGCGGAGAAATGATATATTATGTTTTGGATGGAGACATCTATACCTCCAGCTTTCCGATTGAAGCAGTTGCCACTATTCAAGGTTATATTGCTGATTCTACTTCCAATACTGCTTTATCCGCAAAAATAATGGTTTCTGAAATTAAAGATCCAGCTAAAATTATTGCTGAATTTGAATCGAATGCTTTTGATGGGCGTTTTTCAGCAGTTTTGAAACCTAATGGAAAGTATATTTTTGAAATTAGTAAATCTGGTTATTACCCTAAGAAGGTTATTATTGATTTACTCAAAAAACAAGATTGTAATACGTATGAGCAAGATTTTAAAATGAATCCATTAGATGGGAAACCTGAAAATAAGGAAGCATATTCATTAAGTTTTTTAGCGATTGATGCTCAAACTAATCTTCCCATTCCAGCTTCTTTTGAAGCAACCGAAGTAACTTCAAGACAATTAATTACTTTTCAATATAATTCACAAACACTTCAAAATCAGGGTTTATTTCATTTAAAAGAAGATTATTCTATCGAAGTTTCTATGAAAGGCTATAAAAACTCACGTTTATCATTTAGAATAGATGATAAACGTAAATTATTGCCTGTAATTATTATTAAGTTAGACCCTATTTCCTCAAATTTTACTATAAAGGCTATTGATGCTGGCACGAATGAATCACTTAAAGACAAGAAAGTAACGATTACAGAAATTACGACTAAGCAAGTTGCAGAAGTAAAAGTAGAAATGGGCGAATATAGAACCAATTTATTGACAGGAAAACAATACGAAATTGTTGTGTCATCAGATTTTTATGAAGACAATAAACAGACAATTACGAAGAGTGATAGTTTAAAAGAACTCCTCGTAAAATTAATTCCAAAAAAAGTTTATACAGTTAATTTACAGGCAATTGATTTGGAAAATGACGAGCCAATTGATGCAAGTTTTATCGTCACATTTGAA
The DNA here is from genome assembly GCA_014376355.1 of Arcicella sp. Classification (GTDB taxonomy): domain Bacteria; phylum Bacteroidota; class Bacteroidia; order Cytophagales; family Spirosomataceae; genus Arcicella. Next base: position 3,386 of record JACMRQ010000121.1, read on the forward strand.
AAAACTGGAAAAATAGTTAAAGCTGATAACGTTAAAGCAAAAAGTTATTTTTCATTACTTATCTTTCAAGATGATAACTTAAAAATTGAAGTGAATGCGGATGGCTTTACAACTGCTCGTACTATTTTACCCATCACAAATATTGGCTTGGGAAAGCAGGATTCGTATAAAGTCAAATTGGCCACAGAAAGATATCTGCTCACTATTAAAGTTGTTGATGCTGAAACACAAAAACCAATTAAAGATGCTGTTGTAAAAATTACTGATGTAAAAACATTAGAAGTTAAGCAAGCTACTAAAAGTAAGACCTATGATTTTATTGCCTATTTAAAACGTTCAAGTGTCTATGAACTTAATGTTAAGGCAACAGATTATGTAGAATCCCCAAACCAGAAAATTGATAAGGCTCCAGAAGGTAATGCACTCAATTTTATGTTAATGAAAAAGAAAAGAATACCCGTGAATTTTGCTATTTTCGATGTTACTACAAATAAACCAATAAAGGCAAGTTTTAGCATTAGATTAGAAAAAGAACAAAAATCGTTTTCATTTAATGATGAGGCTGAAGGTACAGTTAAGGTAGGTGAAAGAGAAATTTTCACGGTTGAAACATCAGCAGAAGGCTATAAATCAATACAGAGCACATTCAATATGGCGGATTTTAGCTTAGACAAAAAGTATTTATTCCCGATTCGATTAGAGAAAACCCTCTTTTTATTAAATATAAAAGCAGTTGATAAAACAACCAACGAAGCTGTGACAATTGGAGAGTATAGAATCACTGGTCTAACAATAAAAACCGACAAACCAACTATTGTTAAGTTGCCTTCGGGAAATGCTACTGTGAACTTAATGCCCGAAAACAAATATAATTTAGAAATTATTGCCGAAGGTTTTGAGAAATTTGAACAAGAAATTTATAAACTTTCTAACAATAATTTAGTTTGTCAATTGGTGCCCAAACCACAGGAGTCAGCTTTAATCTTTACTGCCATCGATTCATCCAGTGGACGGACTTTAAATGCTATTTTCAAAATAATTCCTTCAAAAACCACTATTTTGGTTCAAGGGAAAACCTTAGAAAATACGCCAGAATATAAATTAGTTCTGAAGGAAACGGACAATTTCGATTTAGAAACTTTTGTGAAAGGTTATTACATTAAAAAAGAACACATCAGTTATCTAACTTTGGGTAAGATTAAGAAACATAAGATTACGATGTCACGTGATTTTTCGGTTTTGAGTTTAAAGGCCTATGATGCCAATGACAATAAACCCATCAAAGAGGTATCTTTCAGTTTAATCGATGCCACAGACAATAAACCTGTTGCAGCCATGATTACTATGCCCAATGGGGAATGTAGTGCTGATTTGAAACCAGGAAGAGAATATTTAATTATGGCAAAATTAGAGGGTTATGATGATTATGAAAGTCGCTTTACCGCAAGCATTGATGATGTGAGTAAATCCATAAAGATGCGCTCTTTAAGGAAGTATAATCTTTTCTTATACGCCATTGATGCCCATAACAAAAATAAAGTATCAGCAAATTTTAAAGTATATGATGCTGATAGAGAAATAATTGCTTCTGGAAAAACAGATTTTCTTCGTGAACAAATCGCAGTCATTCTGACAGAGAAAATAAATTATACCATTGAAATCACAGCGATTGGATATAAACACTATGAAGGGAAAATCACTCCAGATAGTTTAATAAAAAATACTCCCATTGCTTCGTGGTTAGTAAAAGATGACAGTAAGTTTACTTTAAAGGTTTTAGATGCTCAAACTCGAAAAAATGTTGATAAATGCACCGTCAAATTAACCGACATAAAATCAAATCAGGAATTAGTTTTGATTAAATCTGGCGATGAGTTTTCGGCAGATTTAAGCCCAGTAGCAAGTTATGTGCTTGAGATTGATGCACAGGGTTATGCAAAATATATTAACAGAATTGAACCTAATTCAGATCGAAAAAAGGATGTTCAATTAATTAGAACCATAGAACCTATTGTAGCGGGAGCAACTACTTTACCGGCAAGTACAGTGAACCCAAAAGAGAATTCGCCAATATCGCAAGGTAAAAATTTTGAAAAGATTGAGAAAGGAAAAGCTATAGTCTTAAATAATGTTTATTTTGAACAAAGTAGTTTTATCATGCAAAAAGAATCTTATCTTGAATTAAATAAAGTAGTTTTGATGTTAAATACAAATCCGCAAACGAAAATTGAAATTGTTGGATATACTGATAACATCGGCGACCAACGTTTAAACTTAGCCCTTTCAGAAAATCGTGCAAAAGTGATTCTGAACTATTTTGTGAGCAAAGGAATTGATGAAAACCGATTACTCTACAAAGGTTACGGTGGCACAAAATCCATTGCTCCCAACGATTCTGAAGATAATAAAAAGAAAAATCGTAGGGTTGAAATTGTGGGAATTCAATAATTGTAATAAAAACTAAAACATATCTAAATGAAAAAGCAACTTATTATTTTAATTTTTCTAATTATCGCCAGTTTTGCGGTTCATGCACAGTCAGAAGCTAACGCACGCTTGTATGAGTTGCGAGTTTATTATGCTTCGGAAGGAAAATTCCAAGACTTGATAAATCGTTTTCAACAACATACACTCAAGTACTTTTACAATCATAATATGCGTTTGGAGGGCTTTTGGTTGCCTATGGGCGAAAACAAGGAAAATAAGTTAGTGTATTTACTTTCGTATCCTTCACGTGAGGCGAGAGAAAAATCTTGGAAAGAATTTATGGGCGATAAAGGTTGGATAACAGTCATGAAAAATTCGGCTGTCAATGGTGAAATTGTTGCTAAAGTTGAAAATACTTTTTTGAAAACAACCGATTTCTCACCTAATAATATGAAATCTGTTGGGGATCGAGTTTTTGAATTGAGAACTTATAAAACAACCCCAAACCATTTACCCAATTTAATGTCTCGTTTTAGAGATCATACCGTAAAATTATTTGAGACCTTCGGAATGACAAATATTATCTACTTGACTCCAACAGAAAAAGAACAAGGTTCGGATGATTTATTGATTTACTTTTTGGCTCATAAAACCAAAGAGGAGGGTTTAGCCTCTTTCAAAGCCTTCGGAGCAAATCCAGAATGGCAAGCGGTTAAAAAAGAATCAGAAGAAAAAGCAGGCGGTCCGCTTACAATTTCTGTCAAATCTGAATATATGGTTCCTACTGATTTTTCACCCCTCAAATAGCGATGACCTTTGAGCAAAACCTGCCGATTTAATAACTAAAATCCCATTTCTCAAAAAATCAAAGCTAAATAAAATGTCAAAAATTGCCCTCATCACTGGCGCTACATCGGGCATCGGCAAAGCAACTGCCGAAGCCTTTGCAGATTTAGGAATTAATCTAATCCTTTGTGGAAGGCGCTTAGACCGTCTTTATGAAATCCAAGAAGTTCTTTCGAAGAAAGTCAAAGTTAATATTTTGGCTTTTGATGTAAGAAATCGTACAGAGGTTGAAAAAGCCTTTAATACTTTACCCGAAGAATTAAAAGCCATTGATATTTTGGTCAATAATGCTGGGAATGCTCACGGTTTAAATCCTATTCAAGATGGTAATCCAGATGACTGGGATGCCATGATAGACGGAAATGTGAAAGGATTATTGTACGTTTCAAGGGTAATAATGCCTTGGATGATTAATTGTCACAAAGGTCATATCGTCAATATAAGTTCAATTGCAGGCAAAGTAACGTATCCAAATGGGAATGTTTATTGTGCTTCAAAAGCTGCAGTAGAAGCCATTTCTCAAGGAATGCGATTAGATTTGAATCCTCACGGAATTAAAGTTACTAACATTGCACCAGGAGCAGTGGAAACAGAATTTTCGTTAATACGTTTCAGAGGAGATGATAAAAGAGCCGAAGCCGTTTATAATGGCTTTGTTCCTTTGACTCCCCAAGATGTGGCAGAAACTATTGCTTTTGTGGTAACTCGCCCTGCCCATGTGGTGTTGGCGGATATTACTTTATTACCTTTAGCACAGGCATCAGCGACGGTGCTTCGCAGAGATGGGTAAAAATAAATAGATATTATCAATATCGCAAAATCGCTGACAGGGCAAAAAAGATACTGCCAGAGTGGTGTACAGAAGTACAACCCTTGACATAAGTTTTTTTCTCCTGTTAAGAGTTAATTTTAAAAATTGCGTCAAAAACATGGAATAGTTCCGAAATAAATCCGAAACAAATGAAAATTCATAATCGCATTTATCTGTATGTACGTCAAATTTCATTTGTCATCAATTAAAATGCTTATTTGTCAAATACTCGCATAAATAAACTTGTATTTAACGGATATTTAATAGTAAAAAAGCATATATTTGTTTCAATTTTCATAGTTAAATAGGTTTAGAGGTTAAACAGATAAGGGCGGGGGTTTCTCCTGTCCTTATTTTTATTTTACGGGTTTGAAAGTAAATAAAGTGGCATGGCTTTTGTTGGTGTAAACAGTAGAAGGCAAGATTGATATTCAAAATTCTGCATTTAATCACTAACTCCGTTTAATTCAATTAGTAAAATGACGAAACTGCCAACATTTCATCTTGTTAAGTTATTATTTATATTCTTTCCGTTTGTTAACATAGCCCAGCCTTATCCAGTACCCAAAATCACGCAGTTTGCTGGTATTACCATCGCTATATCGAATGATGCTCAAACCATCATTCAGGATGACATCAAAAACCTTTTGAGTAACCAAACCTATCTAAATGCCAAATTAGACCGTATTTCATTATATTTTCCAATTATTGAACCAATATTAGCAAATGAGGGAGTTCCCGATGATTTCAAATATCTATGTGTTCAAGAATCTGGACTTTTGCCTGATGCAGTTTCCAAATCCAATGCTGTTGGGTTTTGGCAATTCAAGCGTGAAACTGCACTCGATTTTGGGTTAAGAATAGACGAAAAAATTGACGAACGCAAAAATATTCATGCCTCCACACGGGTGGCCTGTTTATATTTGAAACGTAATTTTCAAGTATTAAACAATTGGATTTCTGCCTTGAATTCCTACCGTACAGGTTTGAGCAATGTTTATAAATTTATTCCGAAAGAATGGTATGGTTCACACAAGATTTCGATAACAGCTAAAACGGATTTTTACGTGCTGCGTGCAATTGCCTACAAAATGGTTTTTGAAAAAGAAATTGCCAAGCATAAACCTTCAGAAGTTTCTTTTTTTGAATATCCATTCAATGCTGGAAAATCTATATCAGTTATTGCTAAGGAGTTGAATGTTTCTGAAGATAACATTTTTAAATATAATCGTTGGTTAAATGTTCAGTCTGTTCCTGAAGACAAACCTTACAAAATGGTAATTAGTTTTTCAAAAAATGAAATTGAATCGATAAAAGAAAAAGTTTTGTTGATCAACGGAATGGCGGATGTTTCGCAAGAAGATTGGGGATTTAAAGTCTTGTCAAGAATTACCCCTAAAACAAAAAATAAAAATACCCCCATATTTTTCGATATTAACAACAAAGCTGGAATACAAGCCATATCAGGAGATGATGTAACAGCAATTTGTGCAAGAGCTGATTTTGAAGTTGAAGATTTCTTAAAATATAACGATTTAACGGATGGATTAGACTCTAAAATTATCCCGAATGAAATATATTATTTACAGAGAAAAGGAAAAAAAGCATTCGTTCCATTCCATACTGTTACCAATGTAAGAGAACAAACCCTTTGGAAAATTTCGCAGAGGTACGGAATTTCTTTAGATAAATTATTGAAATACAATCGCTTAGAAACTTCTCAGCTTTTAACAGAAGGTAGAGTTTTATGGTTACAAAAAACTCGTCCATCAGATATTTCCATAGAAGAAACAGTGATTCAGAAAACTGTACCAAGAAGACCAATCGAAGTTGTAACACAAATGACAAAAAACTATAGTCTGCAAAGGGATGAAACAAAAATCTTGGATTTGACTTCATCAAAAGCCTTAAGAGAAGTTTCAATACCAATTATTAAGGAAGATGCTATTTCTCAAAATAGTGACACAGAGGGCTTTAAACCTAATACTCCCATACAGGTTCATGAAGTAAATAATTACACGCACACTGTTAAGAATGGTGAAAATTTTTATAGTATTGCCCGCCGTTACAATGTTTCAGTAAATGACGTTTGGGCATGGAACAAAATGAATAAAGACGTTAAATTGGAGATTGGTAGGAAATTATTCATAAAATTTGGACATTATTATGCACCTTTAGCTGGCGGTTTGGCTCAAGGAATTAAATAAAATCCCTCTATCTTTTATTTCATTTGTTGTTAGGGTTGTTTTTAATAGTTACCGAGTCACTTCTTCACCACCAACCGTTGCCCAACAATCACTTCAAAATTCCTGATATGATTCCATTTTACAATCTCAGCCACTGTTACACCATATATTTTTGAAACTCTGTAAACCGTCTCCCCTGCTTGTAGTGTATGGTAATGGGAATTATTCAATGAACTGCTGTATATTTTTGTTAGCGTTGGTTCTGCATAAACTGCGGGCGTTGTGTTACTTCCCATAATGACTAATTCCTGGTCAATTTCAACGGTATTTTCTGTTAAATTATTCCACTGCTTGATATTGTCAACCGTCACATTATAAATTTTTGAAACTCTATAAATTGTCTCTCCAGCTTGAATGGTATGAATAATTTTAAAGTTTGGTTTCGAACTCGAAGGAGCGGGCGAAAAGGGCTTAATAATGGGTTCGGATATTGAAGAAGAAGGATGAAAAACTTTCGTTGATGTATTAGTTGATGCAATTACCACAACGGATGCTGGAGCTGTTGAAGCTTTCTCAATATTTTCAGAGGGAATAGTTACAACTTCCCTAACGATTGTCGTTGTAGTAGGATTTCTATTGACAGGCAATTGATTTCCAATGGGATACGTATAAATTGCAGGAACAACTTCTCCCTCTTTAACGGCTCCTGTAATTGGTGTACTATTAGATTGATAAACCAGCAAATTCTGCCCAACCTTCAACGGACTACCCGAATACACATCATTCAAATTATATAATTCATCTATTGACATATTATAAATTCTCGAAATACTGAAAAATGTTTGTTTGGGTTCAACGATATGATTTTTAACTATTTTATTAATCAACTTACCCGAATTTGAGGGCGCATTTGTAACTACTTGAGGAATATCAACCGTTTTGGATGCTACTATTTTGGTTGTAGGTTGCGCCAAAATTATGGTTGGATACGTACTCGTTGATATAGTTGTAATGGAAGGTATAGTTTTAGTAACAGCAACCTTAGTCAATACTGTTCCCCCATTTTGGTCAGCTTTTGTGTCAAAAATCGTACCTTCTGGCTGTATATTTTGTCCAACAATCACAAGTTTTTTCACAGGCTGAACGTTAGGTTGACGGGAGGTCGGCGTGATACTGGGCATTTTCTCCACAACTGTAATCGTTTTTTCATCAGGCGTTTGCACGTACTCTATACTTTGGCCTTCTGGACGAGTTTCAATTAACCACAATAAACGACCTTTTTGCAATCTTTGCACTTGCATGAAACGGTTTTTTTGCAATAAATCCTCTAACTGCATTCCGTACATCTGCGAGATTTTCCAAAGGGTTTCGTAGCCCAAAACAGTATGATAAGCTACCACAGCATGGTGGTCTTTTCTCTTTAAATAATAGACTTCATTGGGGATAATCCTATCATTCTCATCAATATCATTAAATTTCAAAAAGCGTTTTAGGTTAATTCCCGCACGATCCGCAATGATTTCGGGAGTATCACCTCGTTGAGCTAAAACCCCTTTTTTACCATTAATTTCGTAAAAAACAGGCTCATTGTTTGCTGATATTTCTGTTAATTTGACCAATACAGGAAACCCAATATCTTGATTAACTGCTACTTGGTCTTCAGAAAACTTCTTTTGATTATTCTTAATTTTTAAATCTAAATATTGCTGACTACTCACTGGCAAATACACTACATAATCTTTATCATCGGGAACTGAGGAAGATTTTAACCACGTATTATTAAGTACCACATCAGCTAAAGGAACATCTAATTCTTGGGCAATATCCACTAAATTCTTTCCTCTGCTGTTAGTATATTCAAAAAAATAGGTTGGACTTACATTAGTTTTAGATTGGTTATATTGTTTCTCCAAGAAATAGCGATAAGCCAAAAATCGTAAAACGTACCAATCCGTTGAAGCATTAACGGTTACTTCATTTTTATTAGCCCAATCGTTATCAGTCATTCTCCTTACTGCACCTAAGCCCAATCGATAAGAAAGAAGCGTTGAAATCCAATTTTTGAGAATCAAATTGTTTCTCGATAAATAGACAGCGGCTCCTCTTGTGGCGGCAGCAATATGTTTACGCTCATCAATTACTCCATCCACTCGCATCCCCACTTCTTGAGCAGTTTCACGCTTAAACTGCCAAAAGCCAATTGCATTAGAACTTGAAACAGCATCTGGGTTAAAAGCACTTTCCTGAACACATAAATATTTAAACTCATCGGGTACCCCTTCTTCAGCTAATACTCTTTCTATAATCGGGAAATACAAACTCATCTTTATCACCAATGAATTCAAATATTTTTGATTTGCATTGAGGTTATCAATTTCTTTTTCAATGATAACCCTTGCATCATCCTCGATTTTTATCTTTACCGTACCCACGACAATCGAATTGGGTAATTCTTGTGCTGACACCCCAACACAAGTAAGAATAGTTAAGAACAATAGCGAAAGACGCTTTTTCATAAATAAAGGATATTTTATGGGAAAATTAACTTTAATTCACCAGGGAAAACAAAACACTATCATCTATTATATGTTTGGCGGATATGGAAATTAATTATAACAAAAATAATTAAAAAATCGCAAAATCCTTACTATCATAACCTTCGATGAGGCAAACCCTTTAAAACCTTAATCAATAAAAATGCCAAGTCGTATAAAAGTAGGAGATTTAACGTAATTTTGTAAAAAATACTGAGTAAATCAGTATACAGCAAGCAATAGAGCAGGAAAGAATAAAAAATAAAAACGAGTTAAGGCTAACTAACAGCATGATACTAATAGAAAATACCGTCATTAGTGATGATATTATAGAAAAATTTTTCGTTTGCGACTTAATTAAATGTAAAGGAGCATGCTGCGTAGAAGGAGATCTGGGAGCCCCTTTAAACGATGATGAATTACCAATTATGGAGCAAATTTATGAAGATGTAAAACCTTATCTCTCAGAAATCGGCCGACAAACCATTGAAAAAGAGGGGGTTTATGTGAAAGATTGGGAAGGCGATTTTTCAACGCCTGTAATCGAAGGTCGTGAGTGTGCTTATGCCATTTATGATGACAGAAATATACTAAAATGTGGCATTGAACAAGCCTATTTTGATGGTAAAATTTCTTGGCGAAAACCTATTTCGTGTCATTTATACCCAATCAGAATCACAAAATATGAACATTATGACGCCTTAAATTATGACCGCTGGCATATTTGTTCAGATGCTTGTACGCACGGAGCAGCGCTGGGGGTAGAAATTTATAAGTTTTTGAAAGAGCCTTTGATTAGAAAATATGGAGAGGCTTGGTATCAGGAATTATTGGAAGAAGTTAAAGACAGAGCATAAATTTTATGAATAAAAATTTCAAAAGAACCACAGTAACAGCAGCCTTAATATATGCCAATGGTCCAATTCATATCGGACACATTGCTGGGTGTTATCTCCCTGCGGATATTTACGTACGTTTTCTACGGGCAACTGGACAAGACGTAAAATTTATTTCTGGTACGGATGAACACGGCGTTCCTATTACCATAAAAGCCAAAAAGGAAGGAATAACACCCCAAGAAGTTGTAGATAAATACTATGGAATTATCAAAGATTCATTCGAAGAATTTGGTATTTCTTTTGATATTTACTCAAGAACTTCTAATAAAGTTCACCACGAAATGTCTCAGGATATTTTTAAGAATATTTATGACAAAGGGCAATTTGTTGAGGAAACCACCGAACAGTATTACGACGAGAAAAATAAAACCTTTTTGGCGGATCGTTACATTATTGGCACTTGCCCGAAATGCGGAAATGAAAATGCCTACGGTGACCAATGTGAGCGTTGTGGGACAACCCTTTCACCCGATGAACTTATCAATCCACGCTCAACTTTAAGTGGAGAAACACCCATCAAAAAAGCTACAAAAAATTGGTATTTGCCTTTGGATAAAATGCAACCAATGCTTGAGAAATATGTTGAGAGCCATCCAGAGTGGAAAACCAATGTACTGGGACAAGTAAAATCTTGGTTAAACGACGGTTTGAAGCCCCGTGCCATGACCCGTGATTTGGACTGGGGAATCAAAGTTCCTCTGCCCGATACCGAAGGCAAAGTGATGTACGTTTGGTTTGATGCACCGATTGGTTACATCTCAATGACCAAAGAATTGACTGACCAATGGGAATTGTATTGGAAAGACCCAGAAACTCGTTTAGTAAACTTTATTGGTAAAGATAATATTGTTTTTCATTGCCTAATTTTCCCCGCAATGTGCATGGCGGACGGCAGGTTTATCGTTGCCGACAACGTGCCAGCCAATGAATTTATGAATTTGGAAGGGGATAAAATTTCGACTTCACGAAATTGGGCGGTTTGGTTGCATGAGTATCTCCGTGAATTCGAAGGCAAACAAGATATTTTGCGTTACGTTTTGGCGGCATCCGCTCCTGAAACCAAAGATGCAGATTTTACTTGGGTGGATTTCCAGACTCGTAATAATTCAGAATTAGTCGGTATTTTCGGAAACTTTGTGAATCGTGCTATCATTTTAACCGAAAAGAATTTTGCATCAGTAGTACCAAAACAAGGTGAATTAACCGATTTTGACCGTCAGACTTTAGCAACTTTGGCAGAAATGCCCACTAAAATTGGGGATTCTATTGCCAATTTTAAACTTCGTGAAGCTTTGGCACTGATGATGGATGTGGCTCGATTGGGAAATAAATATTTGGCAGACACTGAACCATGGAAAGTTATTAAAACGGATACCGAAAGAACGGCAACAATTTTGAATATCGGCTTGCAAATTGTGGCTAATCTTTCCATCTTGTGCGAACCTTTTATGCCATTTACGGCCGAAAAATTGCGTACTATTTTAAATATCAACCATTTGACTTGGAGCGATGCGGGTCGTGCAGATTTGTTGGTTGAAGGACAATCCATCAGCAATATTGGGTTATTATTTGAAAAAGTGGAAGAAGAAACGGTACAATTTCAAGTGCAGAAATTGGAAAATGCTAAACGACAAAATCTATTGGAAGGAAAAATCGTTACGCCCATAAAAGAGGAGATTCAATACGATGATTTCTCGAAAATGGACATTAGAATAGGAACAATTACAACCGCCGAGAAAGTAGCTAAAAGTAAGAAGTTACTAAAATTGACAATTAATGATGGTTTCAAAGATCGAATAATCTTAAGTGGTATTGGAGAACATTTTCAACCAGAAAATATTATAAATCAACAAGTTACCTTCTTGGCAAACCTTGCTCCACGGAAAATAATGGGTATGGAATCGGAGGGAATGGTATTGATGGCGGAAGATAAAGATGGCTCTTTAAGTTTTATTCAGCCCGATAAGAATATTTGGAACGGAGCAATCGTGGCTTAAACAATTTAGGATATAGTAAAAATTCCTTCGTAAACTCTAAATTAGTTTACGAAGGAATTTTTTTTGACTGCATTAAAAAAAAATTAGTGTGAATGTTATAAGGAATGTCCATAATTCTATAATAATATTAAACTAAAATGAATGCAATTTTGAATGATGTAGTTTCATCGCTTCAAAATACTCATAAATTGAATTTTAAAATTTCGCTGACTTTACTGATCTTTCTCTTTTTAGTAAAAAATACCTTCTTATTTGGACAAGATGCTAAAAATGATTCTACGAGTGTAGTCGTTGATGTTTCCAAGCAAGTGGATATTAAAGATTTTTTAAGAACAATTTTTACAAAAAAAGAGATTGCGGAGAGTGATTCTACCAAGAAATCAATTGCGAAAGAGGATTCCACCAAAAAAAAATCACTTGGACCATTTTATACTCCTGTGGCTTACCCTGGCTATTCATTAGTAACTGGGGCATTGATCGGTGTCGTGAACAGTTTATCATTTTATACGCATAGGGGCGATGGGGCTAAGATTTCGAGTATTTCGATGTTGAATATGTACACCCAAAATAAACAATTCCTCAATACGCTTCAATCAAATATTTGGTTAAAACATGAGAAATATAATCTTTTGGGCGATTGGCGATACTACAAATACCCGAATTTTACTTACGGATTGGGAAGTAAAACAAATTTAGAAGACTTAAGTAATGTCAATTACACATTGTATCGAATTTATGAGGTGATTATGAGACAAGTTGGCAAAAATACTTTTATCGGTTTGGGGTATAATTTTGATTACCACACCAATATTTCAGAAACAAATAATCCTGAAATTCCAGAAACTGACCTTAAGAAATATGGCTACAGCGAGTCCTCAAAATCTTCGGGAATTACCGTAAATTTTCAATATGACAGTCGTCTAAATAGCAATAATCCCTCGGAGGGAGCTTATGCGAATATTCAAATCAGAGATAATTTAAAGTATTTGAAAAGCGATAACGATTGGCAATCTGCCACAATTGATTTGAGATATTACATTCCTTTCTCCAGAAAATCGGGAAATGTGTTGGCTTTTTGGACGTATAACGTTTTAACTTTGGGCGGTACTCCTCCCTATTTTGATTTACCAAGTACTGGTTGGGATGTCAACAACAATACGGGTAGAGGATACGTAGAAGGCAGATTTAGAGGCAGACATTCTTTATATTTTGAAGCGGAATATCGTTTTAATTTAACAAAAAAACGTTTTCTGGGAGGCGTTATTTTCTCCAATATTGCCTCTTTTTCCGAACCAATAACGAACAAATTTGAAAATATAAATATTGCTTACGGTGCTGGTTTACGCATAAAAGTAAATAAGTTCGCCAATACCAATTTAACGATTGATTACGGAATCGGACAAGGCGGTTCGAGGGGTTTCTCTTTTGGATTAAATGAGAATTTCTAATGATTATGTTTCAATTTTATAGGTATCCAAATTTCCTCTTCTGAAGTTATATCATTATTTTTATATTGTTCTCCCAGGACTTCAAAATGAGGTCTTTTGTTATCTAAATGATATTCAGAATTTGGAATCCATATTTTGAAGATATACTTAAATGTATCTTCCGCTGTGTTTATCGCATTTTTATGTAAAAAAACGGCATATAATCCTTCAGTTAATATAAAAGACTCCATATTTTTTGGCACTTCGGTAAAATCTGAGACTTCTGTTAAAGCCCATTTCTCAAACTCAATAGCTGGGTTAAATTCACAAATGCCAAAAGATTCATAATAAATCTGCAAAGAAATTAAATCAGCAGATAATCTGTTCAAAATATCTTTTCTTCTCGGCATAAAGTTTTGCCATAATTTTCTGGTCTTATCGTCAGAAAAAGACGTTTTAACCCGATTCCCAATCAGTCTTTTCTCAAATATTATTTCAGTTCTTAAATACATTTTTATAATATCTTTTTGAATTTAGGACACAACCTGTCCATTGATTCCAGACTTTCTTTTCACTTTTTTAAACCTTCATCCAAAGTAAGGATATGATACAAATGTATACATTATAATACGTTCTACTCACTTTCGTGGCCTTATCTTTGTTCAAATAGCTTTCACTTAAAATTTAACATTTCCCATAAAATATTGTATCTTCGACAGATGAAAAATCAGAAAGGGCGAAGGTAGATTAATTCAATAAGAATAAAATATCAACAATTCCAAAAGAAATTTTACCTTAACAAATAGACAAAATTTAGACTTAAAATATCTTTCATTAACCATAAACAAGATGGCAAAAACGTCAAAAGCAAGTACTGAAATCACTGAACCAACTAAGAAAAGAACTACGAAAAAAGAAGTCGTAGCCGTTGTCGAAGAAACCACTCAACCTACCGTTCAACTTAAGAATGTAGAAACATTTACTCGTTTCTCCGATTTTGATATTGACCTTTTTAAAGCGGGAAAACATTACCGTCTTTTTGAAAAGTTTGGCTCGCATATTACTGAATTTCAAGGAGTTAAAGGAACTTATTTTTCTGTTTGGGCTCCATCAGCAAAATCAGTTTCAGTGATTGGAAATTTCAATTATTGGGATAAAGACTCGCATCATATCTTCGTCCGTTGGGATTCTTCAGGTATTTGGGAAGGTTTCATTCCTCATATCGGGAAGGGAGAAACTTACAAATTTTGTATCCAAACGCAAGATGGACGTTTCTTGGAAAAAATGGATCCTTACGCCCAAAGTTTTGAAGTTCCCCCTCGTACAGCATCAATTGTTTGGGACAATTGGTATGAATGGACAGATGCGGATTGGATGGCAAAACGTCATAAAAACAATTCGCTTACTTCACCCATGTCGGTTTATGAAGTTCATATTGGTTCATGGAGGCGAAAAGACCACGACCAAAAACTTTCTTTCGTTGAACTTGCCGACCAATTGGTGAAGTACGTAAAAGAAATGGGCTTCACCCACTTGGAACTTATGCCCATCATGGAACACCCTTACGAACCTTCATGGGGCTATCAAGTTTTAGGATATTTTGCTCCGTCTTCTCGTTTTGGAACGCCCCAAGATTTTATGTATTTAGTAGAAGAATGCCATAAAAATGACATAGGGGTAATTTTAGACTGGGTTCCGTCCCATTTTCCTGGCGATGCGCACGGATTATATGAGTTTGATGGAACCCATTTATTTGAGCATCCAGACATGAAAAAGGGTTATCATCCCGATTGGAAATCGTATATTTTCAACTATGGTCGCAATGAAATTCGTAGCTTCTTAATTTCAAATGCCATTTATTGGTTGGAACGTTATCATGCCGATGGACTCCGTGTTGATGCCGTTGCTTCGATGCTATATTTGGATTATTCAAGAAACGAAGGCGAATGGGAACCGAACATTTTTGGGGGGAATCACAACCTTGATTCTGTATCTTTATTTAAAGAATTGAACGAAACCGTTTATGCTCAATTTCCTGATGTTCAAATGATTGCCGAAGAATCTACTTCTTACACGGGTGTGTCTCGTCCAATTTATGCAGGAGGTTTAGGCTTCGGACAAAAATGGATGATGGGTTGGATGAACGATACTCTGAAATACTTCCAGCAAGACCCGATGTATCGAAAATATAGTCAAGATAACTTAACTTTCTCAACGGTATATGCTTTTACTGAGAATTTCATGTTACCTTTTTCGCACGATGAAGTGGTTTACGGCAAGAAGTCAATGGTTGAAAAAATGCCTGGAGATGAATGGCAACGTTTTGCTAATTTAAGATTATTATATACGTATATGTTCACTCATCCTGGCACAAATTTGATGTTTATGGGTGGAGAGTTCGGACAAACCTCTGAGTGGAATTTCGAGAAAAGTCTCGAATGGTGGCTTTTAAACCATGCACCTCATAAAGGGATGCAAGATTTGGTGAAGGCATTAAATAATCTGTACAAAACGCAACCAGCACTTTACGACAAGCAATTTTCACAAGAAGGTTTTGAGTGGATAGATACATCAGACCGAGAAAATTCAATCGTAGTTTATGCCCGTAAAGGCAATGAAAGTAAAGAGCAATTGATAATTATTTTAAATTTAACGCCCGTATCAAGACCTGATTATCGAATTGGTGTACCATTATCTGGAATCTGGGAAGAAGTTTTAAACTCCGATGATACAGCTTTTTACGGAAGTGGGAAAGTCAATAGTTTAGCCATAATTACCGATGAAATTTCTTGGCAATGCAAGGCCTACTCAATCTGTTTGACTATTCCTCCGCTTGGAGCAGTAGTTTTGAAGGTAAAATAAGAATCATCTCAATAGAAAAAGAGCTACAAAAATATTTTGTAGCTCTTTTTCTATTAGGATAATGCAAAAATCACAAAACCCTTGAAATCATTAATCCATCTCGGATTGGCATTAAAACATTTTCCGTTCTAAGGTCACTATGACACATTTTATTAAAATTCAACAAATTCTGCGTATCCTTATCAATCTTCTTATCTTCTTCAATATCAGCAACTTTACCACTCCAAAGCACATTATCTGAAATAATATACCCTCCTACTCTTACTTTTTCAAAGACTAAATCATAATATTTCTGATAATTCATTTTATCAGCATCAATAAATACTAAATCGAAAGTGTCAGTTAATGTTGGGATGATCTGTCCAGCATCGCCAATTCGGAAATCAATCTTGTGCGAATACTTAGATTCGTCAAAAAAACCACGAGTAAAAGATTCTAATTCTTCATTTACGTCGATGGTAATAATTTTACCATTTTCAGCCAAGCCTTCTGCCAGACAAAGAGCTGAGTAACCCGTATAAGTTCCGATTTCGAGAATACGTTTAGGACGCATCATCTGCGAGAACATTGCCAATATACGTCCTTGCAAATGTCCCGATAACATTCTTGAATTTAGCACTTTAGCATGCGTTTCACGATTGATACGTATCAATAAATCATCTTCTGACGAAGTATGATTTTCGGAATATTCGTTTATTTTTTTTGGTAAAAAATCCATGTGTTTTGGTATGATAGGTTTCTAACTGAGACGCACAGTCCTATCGATTATTTACTCATGGCATAACTTTGAGTCATACCATGGGTATCGTATTTACAGTTTTTTATATAATTCATTTAATTTTTCTGCAATTTGTTTTGCAGAAAACTGTTTAATATGCTTTTGTCCTGCTTCAATAAGTTGATTTTTAAAATCATTATTAACTAATATTCGCAAAATTTTATTGGTTAAATCATTGACATCCAATGGATTTGCATACAAGGCCCCTTCACCCGCAGCCTCTTCCAAACATGAACCCGTAGCAGCCACAACAGGCACTCCCGAATGCAATGCCTCCACAATGGGAATACCGAAACCTTCAAAAACGGAAGGATAAACAAACAATTGTGAACCTTGATAAATAGCGGGTAAATCTTGAAATGGAACTTCATTTAATATCTTTATATTCAGCAAATTATGTTTCTGAATATACAATTCTATTTGATTTTGGTAAGATGACTTCCCTCCCACTAATACTAATTCGTAATTACTTAAATCGAGTTTTTGGAATGCTTTTACCAAGGTCAATTGATTTTTTCGTTCAATTATTGTTCCGACCGAAAGAATATATTTCTTCTTAATTTGGTATTTTTCTTTAACTTTTTCAATGTGTTCAACACTCAATTTTTCTTGAAAAGCTACATCGCAATCTTGATAAATAACATGGATTTTTTTTGGATTAATTCCGTAAAAATCGACAATATCTTGTTTGGTTTGTTCGCTCACTGCCACAACGGCATCAGCATTCTTACAGGCTTTTCGGAATTTAATTTTGTAGATTAATCTATCGAATAATGGATAAAGTTCTGGATATCTTTCAAAGATTAAATCATGAATTGTCACTACCGTTTTGATTCCCAAAGGCATTTTTCCAAAGGGCAACTCATTGCTTAATCCATGATAGATTTGAATTTCGTCACGTTGTAAATCATTCTTAATCAACCAACTACGCCAGAGAAACTTTATTTTAGGAA
>JACMRQ010000122.1 GCA_014376355.1 Arcicella sp.
ATTTTGTGTGGAACATACCGCACGGGCGGCCCCGTGGAATTTATCGCTGCGGCGAACCGCTAGCATCCTACGCTGCTGTAGCACCCTTCTGTGTCACTTTTAGTCCAATTTTGACGTAAATTTTTTAGCGTTATTTTGCGTGTTAAACACCTAATTATTTAGCTATAATCTTAATTGAAAATCAGTAATTAATAGCCCTATTACATTTAACAGGAACATTCTACCAGAAATGATTTAATGATAGGTGATATTTTATATGCAAAATATCACCAAAAATTTACGGCAAAATTGGACTAAAAGTGACAATGTAAGAGTTTCCAAAGAAGAGCAAAATGAAGCACTCCAAATGGATGCACTCAAAAAATATGGCTGTGGCAAAATCTTTCACAAAAAGATTTCGGGCATTTCTAAATCAAGACCTGAGTTTGAAAAGGTGAAAGAAATTTTGAGAACAGGGGATGAATTGGTGGTTTGGGATATTGACCAATTGGGAAGAACTACCCTCGAATTGCTTATGCTGGTTGATGAGTTGAACCAAAAAGGAATTTTATTCAAAAGTCTTTCACAAACTTTAATTGATACAACCACGGAAACAGGAGAATTCGTCTTTAAATTATTTGCTCTATTGGCAGAGCATGAACGCAAAAGGTTAATTCGTAGAACAAAAGCTGGACAAGAAACTGCACGGGCCAGAGGTAGAATGGGAGGAAGACCCAAGGGATTATCACCTCGTTATCAAGAAATTGCTCCGATGGTGATAAGTGCCTACAAAGAACAAAGCGGAATGCCGCCCAGAAGTATTCGAGAGATTATGAAAGCATTTTCAATTCCTTCGACCACAACGATCTATAAGATTTTAACTGATGATAATGTTCCTTTTCAAGCATATAAGAAGCCGAATCTTTAAGTATCAACTAACTGAATAGCGGCCACTGCTGTGGTTGGAAACCGTATATTTTCGGTAAATTGTTATGAAAACCTCAATTTTAAACCAGCCGAGTTTGCTATCCTTCGCAAAATGATTTTAGATAACCCCATCAGACTGACTTGACATGAAAGCAACTTCCACCAAAATAAAATCGCCTGCAAAAAAGGGAGTCAAAGAAAAATCTTTTCCTGTAGTTGCCATTGGTGCATCAGCTGGTGGATTGGAAGCCATGATGGAGTTATTAAAATATCTTCCTGCCGACACGGGTATGGCTTTTATTTATGTGCAGCACCTTAGCCCCGACCACAAAAGCATGCTGACTGAAATTTTGTCGAAGAAAACAAGTATGATAGTTCAGGAGATTGATGAGATGGATAAAATAAAGCCTAATCATATTTTTGTTATTCCATACAACAAAGGAATTGAAGTAACTGACGGGCACATAAAATTAATTCCTCGTGCTGAAAACAGTTCGGCAGTTTCCATTGACGTTCTTTTCTCATCACTCGCCCACGCACTAAAGGAACGAGTTATCGGAATCATTCTTAGTGGAAGCGCAAGCGATGGAATGGTAGGGATGGAAGACATCAAGCACCAAGGCGGCTTAACTTTTGCGCAAGACGATACTGCAAAATTCACCAGCATGCCCCACGCTGCAATTGCAGCAGGAGCAGTTGATTTTATTTTATCTCCAAAAGAAATTGCACTCAAACTGGCGCAACTAAGCAAACATCCACTAATAAAAACCATAGGGGTAAGAAATGGGGAAGAAGATTTAATTGATAATCGCAATCCCGATTTGAAAAATATTTTAAACCAATTACACAAAATCACTGGTGTTGATTTTAATGCGTATAAAATGAACTCCATTAAGAGGCGCATTATTCGCAGAATGTTATCGCATAAAATAACTGTACTCAAAGAATATGCAAAACTGCTTTCGCAAAAAAGAGAAGAAATAGAAATTCTTTACAAGGATTTATTGATTAATGTAACCAGTTTTTTTCGGGATACTGACACGTACAAATATTTAGAAGAAAATCTTTTTCCAAAGTTACTCAAAAGTAAAAAAACAGGCGATTCGCTGCGCATGTGGGTTGCCGCTTGTGCTACAGGCGAAGAAGCCTATTCTATGGCAATGATGTTGCTCGAAATTCAGGAAAGCAAAACAAATAATCCAATTGTTCAAATTTTTGCAACCGACCTTAGCGAACAGGCAATCAGGAAAGCACGTACTGGCATTTACACTATTCAGGAATTAGAAACTGTTTCTCCAGAACGCATTCAGCGCTTCTTTTCCAAAGAAGATGGTGGCTTTCGTGTAAACAAAACCGTGCGTAATATGTGCGTGTTTGCACCGCATAATATTTTACAAGACCCTCCTTTTTCCCGCCTCGATTTTATCAGTTGCCGTAATCTTTTTATTTATTTAAATAACGCAGCACAAAAAAAAGCCCTCAATACTTTTCATTATGCCTTAAATGATGATGGACTTTTGATGCTTGGCAAATCAGAAAGTAGTAATCAATCAGCAAATCTTTTTACGGACTTTAATACAAAGTATAAAATATTTATACGCAAAAGAAATTCAGACATCCGGATATTGCCTGCACTATTACCACGCTATACACATCAAACTTTTCCTGAAAGAAATTTGTCCGTAATGAATAAAAACAAAACCAAACAAATTATTTCTGTTAATCACAACGGACTTGACAACGCCATTGATGCACTGCTTGTTTCTGAATTTATGCCTGCAAGTGTTGTGGTTAATCACCAAATGGAAATTGTGCAATTTCGTGGCAGAACAGAATTATTTCTCACCCACCCACAAGGGAAAGCCACTTTTAATATTGTAAAAATGGCACGACCTGAATTCGCTTTTGAATTACGCAATGCAATTTCAAAAGTCATAAAAACAAATCACCGCCTTCGCAAAAGCGGAATTGAAATAAAAATAAATGAGGCCGTAAAAATTATAAGTTTAGAAATTATTCCGCTTGAATTAGAATTGGGTGAACCCCTACTCTTAATTCTTTTCACCGAACAGCAACAAGCAGAAATTTATTCCTTGCTTCCCCCCTCGGGTGGCAGGGGAACTTCGCTTGCAAAGGACCGTAGGATAAAAAAATTGGAAGAGGAATTAGTAGAAGCACGCCTTGATGCCCTTGCATTTGCACGGGACCAGGAAGCTTTTGTGGAAGAATTACAAAGTGCCAATGAAGAAGTAATTTCAAGCAACGAAGAACTGCAAACCGTCAATGAAGAACTCAGAACTTCAAAAGAAGAAACTGAATCTTCCAACGAAGAACTCACAGTCACTAATCAGGAACTTCAAATACGCAACGACCTGCTCAATCAATCTTACGATTATTCCAAAGCCATTATTGCCACCATGCCCAACCCAATGCTTATTCTCGATAAAAGTCTTCGTGTAAAATCAGCGAGTAAAGTATTTTATGAAAAATTTAAAGTTAATGAAGCAGAAACGGAAGGAGTATTCCTGTATGATTTGGGAAAAAGGCAATGGAACATTCCCTACCTGCGAGACCGCATCGAAGACATCCTTACCAAAAACGCTCATTTCAGCGATTTTGAAATTACACATACCTTCCCGCTCATTGGTAAAAGAATAATGCTGCTCAATGCAAACCGCATTGTTCACAAAAACGATAACGAAGAATTAATCCTGCTCGCCTTTGTAGATGTTACAGAAGTGCGAAAATTCGCACTGGAAAAACAAGCCAATGAGAAAATAATATTGCTTAAAAAAATTGAAACAGAGCAGAAGCTAAAAGAATTATCAGAAGAAAAACAAAAGCAATTGCAGAATATTTTTCTGAATGCGCCCGCTGCCATTGCTATTTTTGAAGGACCTGAACACAAATTCATTTTGGCAAATCAGGTTTATGAAAAAATAACCAATCGCAAGGCAGCGGATTTACTCGGCAAAAGCAATCGTGAAGTTTTTCCTGAATTGATAGGCACGGGCACTTTTGAATTATTTGACCATGTTTTTGAAACCGGAGAACTATTTACTACTCCTGAATATGCCATTATGCTTGACCTTAAAAATGATGGTGTACTTAGGCAGTGTTATTTTAATTTTTCCATGGACCCATTAAAAAATGATTCGGGAAAAATTTACGGAGTCATCGTCATGCTTTATGAGATTACAGAGCAGATTGAAGCAAGAAAAAAAGTTGAAGAAAGCAAAAAGCAATTGCAGAATATTTTTCTGAATTCGCCTGCTGCCCTTAATATTTTGGAAGGACATGAGCTCAAATACATTTTGGCAAACAAGGCTTACGCAAAATTAACCAACCGCAAAGCAGAAGATTTACTCGGCAAAAGCATGCAAGACGTTTTTCCTGAATTGATAAGCACAGGCACCCTTGAATTATTTCAGAAAGTATTGGAAACCGGAGAACCATTTTCTACTCCCGAATATGCTGTTATGGTTGACCTCAACAATGAGGGCGTAATTCGGCAGTGTTATTTTAATTTTTCTTTGGAGCCATTGAGAAATGACTTGGGAAGAATTTATGCAGTGATGGCAACGTCTTATGAGATTACAGAGCAGGTTGAAGCAAGAAAAAAAAATGAAGAAAACGAAAAGAAACAAGCGTTCCTGCTAAAGTTAAGCGATGCTATCAAAGAACTGATAGACCCCGTAGATATACAATTAACTGCCTGCAGAATATTGGGAGAGCATTTGAAAGTGAATAGAGTTCTGTATGGTGAAGTGATAAATGAAGAACAAATAATCTTAAATAATAATTACGTAAACGGTGTTTCTCCAATCATTGCCACTTTAGATGCAGAGCAATTTGGCAGGAATGTAATAGATGCATTTAAACGCAATGAGAAAATAATTATTAGCGATATCAATAACTACCCCGGATATACTGAAGAAGAAAAACAACGGTTTCTTTCTGTTGATGTGGTGGCAAATGCCGGTATGGGATTGGTAAAAGGAGGACGTTGGGTTGCCACATTTGGAATGCATTGTAATGCGCCAAGGGTATGGACAGCAACTGAGATCTGGTTGTTAGAAGAGACTGCCGACCGTACCTGGGCTGCAGTAGTAAGGGCAAGAGCCGAACAGGCGCTACGCAAATCGGAAGAAAATTACCGTTCACTGTTCATTTCCATTGATAAGGGCTAACCCTCTGCGAACTCATTCGTAATAAGAAGGAGGGGGCACTTAAATGATGGGCTGAAATCACCATTTGAGCCTAATATAAATTAAGGCTTGATTAGTTGAAATTTTAAAATCGTTGTATTGTTCTTTTGTGCCATTTTCAGCGTGGTTGTACTTACTACGGTTGCTTCAAAACATTTTTTCTTCTTCTCGAAATAGGGGCGATTTGTCCGTTGCTCATCGTGATCATGTTTTGTTCCTCGTCATACGTTTCACATATTTCGGGTTAATCATAAAAGCCCGATGCACCCGCAGAAAGCCGTGAGGACGCTCAAAGAATTTGATGGAATGCCCCGTAAACGGGAGATTTGAGCCATTGGTCGAGCCAAAAACACCGTAGTGAACAGGGTCTCATCCGCTTGGAAAATCAAATAATCGCCAAGATTTTCAACCACGAAATCTCCCATAAACAGTCTGTCACCTTTGGTGATGAAATGCCTTATAACGTTTTTTAACGAAGTTTCTGGATAATTCAAAATCATTACTTTTAGGAATATGTTGTGGGATCAATTATTAGTATGAAAATAGGAGCGAGTCAGACAATAAAAAATACTTGTTAACAGGTACTTTGGGGTTTTAATAAAAATAAACGGGAGTATTTTGAGGAAATCTACCTGTTAACAGGTATTTTTTTTACGTTGAACTTTAAAGTACTTTACGAAAATTTTATTTCTATTATTAATCAGAATGTCAATACAATACTTCGCTACGAATCAAGCGGCTATTTTAGCATAGTTTCGTAGGGAGTCAATATTGGGATTATTTAATTGCAGTTCGGGCGTTATTGCGAACACGCTAAAAATTTTATTTAGGAATTGTTCATTGAAATACTGAGCTTTAATGTCGTGAATAGAAAAAGCTTTTCGACTGTCTTTTGGTTTATTCAACCAGTCAGTAATTTTGGCTAATGAAAGCATTGTCAAGGAAAAATTATGATGAAAATCAAGCCTTTCTTTCTGAGTTGATTGACAATGATTCAAACCTAAATGTTGTTTAGCATCTCGATAGACAAACTCGACCGCACCGATTGTTATGGTTATTCCAAACAATATTTTATTTATTTTCAAGCATTTTTAAGCGGCATTTTTTAGTATTTACTCGGATTTTACAAAGTTATCCACATAAGGAGTTTGACTTTTTATTACCGCTACAGCTCTTAAAACTAACTTGTTTTTCAAAGCATTAATGATACATAGGACGTGCTTGCCCTCTGACATTTTTCTGCTGTAATAGTGTTTCATCTCAGGGTTACAATGGATAACGGACATAGTACCCATGTGTAATATTTTTTTCACGGGGTCGCCCACCGATTCTTTATTCGCCATTTTATGTACCTTTTCGGGTTTCTTAATACTGGTTTCACTTGCGTTTTCAAAGGGTACTATACCAGCATAGGATGCCAGCAGTCCGCCGCAGCGGCTGTTTGCCTGATTATATTGCCCGCAAAATTGTTGGTACAAACGTAATCCCTCAATTAACTCCATCTTTCAATACCTCTATCGATTTACGACCTTTGTCAAAAATAAAATATACTCATGACCAAGGAAATTGAAAAGCGAAAACATTACGATAATTTTTTAGTCTCTGGTCTTACTGGCAAGGTTTACTGCGAAAAGCACAATATCAATGTCCATACTTTTAAATATTGGCAATGCAAACTGGTAGCCAAAACTAAAAGTAGTTTTTTGACTGTCGAAATACCGAAAGAATCTGAGGCCATGGCATCG
>JACMRQ010000123.1 GCA_014376355.1 Arcicella sp.
ATCAGCAAAATTTGCTCCCCAACTAATGGCAAAATTCATTAATCCAACCTCTTGGGTTTTGTCACTGAATGGTTTTCCAACGCCTTGATTTACCATAAAATGATTGAAACGGATATTGGTGAAATAGTAATCCATCAAACCGTCGTTGTTATAATCGCCCACCGCTGTTGCCATAGAGTTGATTTTTAAGTCCATTTTTAATGCTGGAGAAACATCTATAAATTTCTTTCGCCAACCTTTATTTTCCAATAATAGATTGGGAGTTCGTTTATACCCAAAATCGTGATTGATGATGAGGTCCTGATCGCCATCATTATCAAAATCTGTGAAAACACCCCCAAAACCAAAACCTTTATAGTTTAAGCCGTAATCTTCATACACATCTTCAAAATATTTACCGCCTTTATTCAGTAGTAAATAGCCCTTTGAAGTTTGTGTAGCTCCCACAATCGTTGCATCATTTATGACCGTTAATTCTCCTTTAAAATCGTTAAAATAATTGCCTACATATAAATCAGGGAAACCATCAGCATTGAAATCGCCAAAACTGGCTGCGGTACTGAATGAGATTAATTGGTCAAGTTTATATTCCTTTGTTGCATCTCTGAAAGTTCCATTTCCGTTATTCAAAAATAATAAATTCATGGCTCTCGGCACAGGAAGTTTTTTGCCTTTTGTGGTGATAGTCGTCACGAATAAATCTACAAATCCATCACGATTTACGTCTGCCGCTGTTGCTCCTTGAGTTACAAATTTCTTAGAAATTGTCAATCCAGATTTTTCGTAAACATTCGTAAATCGTGGCGACGAACCGGTTCCATTTCCATTGTTTTTATAGAGAATATCATCATTCATTCCACCCGTTAGGAAAACATCTTCAAAGCCGTCATTATCAAAGTCAAGCACACAAGCCCCGCCTCCAAACATTCCTTCATAAACTTGGAATTGGTGATTAATTCCTGATTGTTTTGTTACATCCTTAAAGTTTTTTTGGGCTTTGGAAAAGGGTATCAGACAAAGTAATAGTAGTGTTGTAATAATAATTTTTTTTTTCATACCAAGTTATTTTTTCCAATGTAAAGCGTTAATATTTTCCCCAATCTCTTTTCCTTTTTCCAAACCAGCTTCATTATCTTGTGGGCAATGAATTCCGCCATAAAACCGTGAATTAGCAGTTTCTGTGGCTACTTCCCAGAATGAATTAAAGTGTCTTGCCTTAAAATCAGCATTTCTTTGTTCGTCTCGTTTCCTTCCTACGTGGGCTAAATCGGTGAATTCAAAGGATTTTCCATATAAATCGGTTAAAACTGTTGCCATTGCAGCTGCTTGAATGGCATGACCCGATGGAAAAGCGGGGAAAGGTGGGTCGGGCCAAAAGGAATCCCACTGGCGGTCAATATGTTCTGGAATGAATGTATTGGGACGTTCCGAAAAAAACTGATATTTCCATTTCCAACAATCCCGAAAAGCATCCGCAACTGCCATACCTACACGGGCGTAAGATTCAGCACATTGAAGCAAGTCGGGCTTCGATTTTTGAATAGCAATCGTGGCTAAATAATAGGAATGTCCAGGCGGGGTGAAAGTCTCGTCGGGATCGTCACTCCACCAAATCGCAATTTCTTTTTCTTCTTGCGTTAAGATTTTTCGTTTTTCATAAACCTTCATAAACTGTTGATAATACGTAGAATTTATATTGGTATCACAGACAATGAATTTTGGGTCTTTCAGATTTGCATCAATCGCTAAAAAAGTGCGGTTTTCCCCCCAATGTGGTTGCAAAGGATAATGACTAAAAGATTGTGCATAAAGTGGTGGTTTCCAGCAACCTAAGAAGGTAGGGTGCTTCATTTGTTTATCAAAATTCTTTAAATATGCCCGATGTCCACCATCTATTTTCGACCATTCAAAAATTTGTTGAGCTACGGCTTTTCCAAAATTTACTGAACGATTTATAACTATTGTATCTTGAATATTCTCAGAAAATTGTTCCAAAATCAAGGTTTCCAAAGAATCTATTTTACCTTTATTTATATCAGAAGTTTGGTTATACATACTTTTCAAAATAAATGCTTGTCCTGCATTTAGAGCCACTTGCCAATCATATTTTTTGCCTTTATCGGGTTTTGGTAAATTACTTAATCCATTCAATTGACCTTCCAAAGATTGATAATTGGGATAGCCATTTACGATAGATTCATACATGGTCAAACCTATATATCCCAAACATCTTGACGAATAAGTAGGAGAATTGGCAGGCGTATTTTTAGTAATAAACAGCGTCATTTCAGCCCATGAAGTGGCTATTTCATAGGGTTGGAGTTTTTTTTCCTTCTTTAGTGAACAACTGAACACTATGGAAATTGAAAGAAAAATTATTGATTTTTTAAAGAGTTTCATGGTTGTAATTTTGTGTGGTTTACATTTCCAGTTGTAGGGGCGTATAGCATACGCCCTCGGACGAAATGTGCATATACTATACATCTCTACCTTAGTTTCAACCGATAACTCATTATTTTCTGCTGATTTATACCAAAAAGTAGTAAATCATTTATTTGCACTACACTCCGCACATCGCCTTTCAATTTAAAACCAGAAAGTGATTGATTAAGGTATTGAAAATTGCCTTTCCCATTTCCTTTCATTAAAAAGCCATAATTGGCATCCATTCTACCCAATCTGATTTTGGTGTGCAGATTATTGCCACAAAGCAAAACGTCATCATTTCCATCTTTATCAAAATCCAAAACAGTTATCGTATGAACGGGGGCAAATTGGGCTTGTATTGGCAATGGACTTGCTTTAAATTTAATGGTATTAGTACTCAAAAATAGCGTTGTTTGTAAATGATTTGCCGTTAAATGTCCCGCATTTTTCAAATCTTCGGGCGTGAAAATGGTTTCCAAAGTTGCATTTGCATAACTTTCATAAGTAGGAAATTGCGAACGATAACCGCCAATTTGATTGAGCAATTCATCTCTGGTAACGTAGGGATAACTTTTTCCTTGAATGTAAGAACATAAAATTGATTCAATTGAACCATTTTTGTCAAAATCTTTGTAATACGTCTCCGCTGGGGTATTTTCACTAACTTTTATTTGAGAATTATTACCCCAATTGCCAATCATTAAATCGGGTTTATAGTCTTTATTGAAATCTCCAACAGCAATTTTATTCCAAAAACCGTTGTATTTTTTATCAAAATAAGTATCGGTTTTATTTACCATCTTGCCTTTTTCATACGCAAAAACGGTAACGGGCATCCATTCACCAACTACGACCAATTCCTTTTTATTATCCTGATTCAAATCTATCCAAATGGCATCCGTTACCATCCCTATTTTCTCTAATTCGGGAGCCATTTTTTGTGTTTGATTAGTGAAATGTCCTTTCCCATCGTTCAGTAAAAAATAACTAACTGGCGTTACAGGATATTTGCCTGGAATCATTCTTGAACCCACAAAAATATCCATAAATCCATCTTCATTTACGTCATTAACTGCAACGCACGATTTGCTCGAAAGCATTGAAGGTAAAGCATTTAGGCTTTTTATGAAATGTCCTTTTCCATCATTCAAATATAATCTATCTTGCAAAAGAGCATCGTTTTCTGCAAAAGAATGATACCCGCCACTTGCCACATAAATATCTTGAAAACCATCATTATTGGCATCAAAAAAAACAGCATTTTCATCGTGATTTGCCTTATCAATTTCAAATGTAGGTATTTTTTGTAGAGCAAAATGCCCACCTTTTTGTTGAATATACAATGAACCACTTTGTCCAGCCGCTCCACCCACAAAAATATCGTCTAAACCATCTTTATTCAAATCCCCTTTTGCCATACAAGGTCCTGTGTAGGATGGTTCGCTGATAAGTAATAATTGTCTATCAAAATCATTGATAGAAATAATTGGATTTTGATAGGGAATAGGAGAGTGGATTTCGCTATAAAGTGGCTCAATTAATTGAGGTTTTATGGATTTTTCATTAGCATTATTTTCGTTTAAAGTAACGGTTTGATTTACGGTTAAATTCCTAATGGTCTCTTGTTTTCCACTCGACCACAGAATTCTTAAAGAGTCAATTTTAGGTTCTTTTCCTAAGCCAAAATGCAGTACTGGAGATATAGCAGATAAATATCCTCTGGTAATAGTTTGGTTTTGGGTTTGAATTTTCCCCTTCGCATAAATACTTATTTTACTGCCAATGCCTTGCGTATTGCCATTTTTACCGCTTAATTTTATCTGTAAATAATTATTCTTTAACAGTTTTTCAGACTCATTTCTGTAAATAAAAGCGGGTTGATTAATATTATTGACAATCAAATCTAAGTCACCGTCATTGTCCAAATCTGCGTAAGCCGAACCGTTGCTGTTGGAAGGTCGGTTGATACCCCAAGCAATTGTTTCATTTGAAAACGAAGCACCATTTTGATTTTTGAATAAATAATTTACGACGTTAGAAGCGGGCATTTTGGCAATAATTTCTAAAACATCCTCACGCACTAATCGCCCTTTTTTTTGGACAAAATCATCCATATATTTGATGAAATCCATATTAGTATAATCGTGATAATAACCGTTGCTCACAAACAAATCTTTCCAACCATCATTGTCAAAATCGGCAAAAAGAGCCGCCCAACTCCAATCAGTATTGGAAATTCCTTGCATTTGACCAACTTCTGAAAAATCACCGTTTCCATTGTTTACATGTAGCATATTTCTCATATATTGATAATAGAAACCACTCTTAACATTGAGGTTAAATTTGGCAAAATTATCAGGAGCCAACAATAATTTCTGGCGATGATTGCTTTCTGGAATCATATCGAGTGTGAAAATATCATCGTGTCCATCATTGTTTATATCCGACACATCATTTCCCATTGAAAATTGGCTGGTATGTCCCAAACTTTGTTGGACAGTATTGGTAAAAGTGCCGTTCTTGTTGTTCAAATAAAGATAATCAGGCACGGCATAATCATTTGATAAATAGAAATCTATCCAACCATCATCATTAAAATCTGCCATTCCTAAGCCTAAACCATAACTTAAAGCCGAACCGTTGATGCCAGATTTTGTGGTTACATCGTCAAAATGTCCATTGGTTTGTTTGAATAATCTTAAACCTCTTTCAGGGTCATCAGTTTTTAGGAATTCTGCCGTACTCGCTTCGTTAAGAATAGGAAGATTTTTAGGATTATGGTTCAATAAAAGCATATCCAAATCACCATCTTTATCATAATCCAAAAAATAAGATTGGTTACTAAATCCTTGACTTGCTAATCCATATTCCTCCGCTTTTTCAACAAAAGTGGGAATTCCTTTCGCATTATTTCCCTGATTGATAAATAATTGATTAGTTCGTTTTTCAGCAGGCATCGCACCCGAATAACAGAGATAAATATCCAACTTTCCATCTGCATTTATATCAACCGTATTTACCCCAGTTTTCCAAGGACCAGAACGTCCGCCCGCTCCTGATATTTCTGTAATATCTTCAAAGCGTGGCGACGCACCGTTCCCCAAACCTTTATTTATGTAAAATTTATTTTCACTCATATTAGAAGTAAAATATAAGTCAATATTGCCATCTCCGTCAAAATCTCCCGAAGCCACACCGCCCCCGTTGTAAAAATATTCATACATTAAAATATTGGTATTCAATCCTTCATTGAGGATATTTTGAAACTCAACCCCTGTTTCTTCAGGTGTAAGGAGCGTAAAAAGTGTAGGTTCATTTGATGAGGTTTGTTCATCTTTTGATTTGTCTTTACAGGCTGTTAAGCCAAGAAAAACAAGGATTATAAAGCCAATAAAACGTTTTGAGGGAATACAGAGCATGAATGAAATGGTTAAAAAAAATCTATTCCCTAAGATAAGGAAATAGATTTTTATTTTACTTATTTGGGAAAAGAATTAATACCCAGGATTCTGAATCAACTTCGCATTTCTGTTAATTTCATCTCTACTGATTGGTCGGAAATACATTTTATCATTCCAGTTACGAGTTTCATTTTCGGTATTGTCAACGGGAGTGTATGTATAAGTATATTTGCTTTTGTCATACTTATATGGAACACTTGGCGTTGCACCTGGTTTCAATTTTGCGTCAACATTAATGGCTTTAATTCCTCTTCCTACGGTTGTAGGAGCAATTACCCATCTTCTGGCATCATGGTAACGATGTTCTTCATATACCAATTCAACTCGTCTTTCGTTGCGGTATCTATTTTTAAGAGCTGCCCCTGCATCCGTAACGGCTGGCATTCCTGCTCTAAACCTAATTTTGTTTAACCAGTTTTTTGCTTCTGCTTCATCTCCTACTTCAATACTTGCTTCAATATAATTCAAGGCAATTTCAGTAGTACGAATAAAGGGCCACGGAATCACCTGAGCACTTGATTGGTTATCGGCAATGCCAGGGTCAGAGTCAATGAATTTACGAGTATAATAATGAGTACGACTTCCATTCCAGTTTTCAACCGCTGATTCACGAGTGTCGATACCATTAATTCTACCCCCTTTTCCATCGTCATAATATCCTGTTTGAACTTGATTCGCTGGTTCAAGACCCGCAACATCCGATGGACGAGGTTTCCAAATAGAACCATCATACAAAATAGTTGCTCCCAAACGTGGGTCACGATTTGCGTAAGGATCAGCTTTTTGAGCGGGTTTATTCCAATCAAATTTAGAGCCATCCATCATTTCATAATCATCAACTAATTGCTGAATAGGCGTATTTCCAGCCCAGTTATGATAACCATTTGGTCCGTTATTGATACCATAGTGAATTCCACCCAATGGCCAGTTATCTTCAGCTACATAAAGCGCAGTATGAGTTCTTTGAAAGAGCAGTTCATTTTCGGCAGAAGCATCGCCAACGGCACTTTTTCCACCCATCGAAATAGACACATAATTGGCTCTACCATCCGCCGCTGAAGCGGGAGCGGTTAAATTCAATCTATATCCCGATGTTAAATCTAAAACAGCTTTTGCAGCAGCTTTTGCGGCTTGCCATCTACTTGTACGGTCACCCGTTGTGTAGGCAACTAATTCAAGATTGGGATACGAAGCTAATGAACTAACTTTCGATTTTACGGTTGCTCCATCGTGCAAATCACTAGCAGCATAGGTCAAAACTCTCGATTTTAAAGCTAAAGCAGCAACTTTAGAAGTTCTGCCCGCTACCATCGTTTTGCCATCTAAAAGTGTAACAGCTTTATCTAAATCAGCTACGATAAATTTGATACAATCCTCGTAAGTACTACGGGCGATTGTATAATCTTCGTTCAAACCATAAGGTTTACTGATTAGGGGTACACCACCATAAAACCTTACCAATTGTTGATAATAATAAGCTCTTAAAAATAGGGCTTCTCCTAATAATTGGTCTTTCAATTTAATATCCGAGAAGGTTGCTTTTGGCAAATTATCAATGGCAATATTTGCTTGTCTGATTGCTAAATACATTCTGTTCCATTCATACGTTGGACTCATCCATGACAAAGAACCTGGCGTTTCAGAACCCTCAGTGAAAGTATTTATATTCCTTCCAGAGTGGGTAAACATGGCTTCGTCCGTGTAAGCGGCTAAGGCTTGCTCTTCAAATCCGCCGTAACCCAAATATGAGTAAACATTAAAAACAAATGCTTGAGAAAGTGCCCCATCTGCCCAAGTGGCATCACTTGAAATTTTGTCTAAAGGCTTGGTATTTAGAAAGTCTGTGTTACAAGACAAGCAAAATACCAACACAAAAGTTGTTAGCCCTATTGATATTTTTTTTATGTTCATTTTATTATTATTTTAGAATGAGATACTTAAACCTGTATTGATTACTCTTGATTGTGGATAATAAACACCACTTTGAGCGGTTGCTTCTGGGTCATACACTTTTGTTTTATCAATCGTGAAAAGATTTGATCCATTAACATAAATTCTTGCACTACTTAATTTTAATTTACTTAGGATTGATGCTGGAATCCTGTAACCTAACTCTAAATTTTTAAGACGGATATAGTCTTTATCAAATAAGAAGTAAGTATTATTTCCATAATTTCCTCCAGTGTAATACGTATCACCACGACTTGCTAAACGAGGGTGTACATCGCTTGGATTGGCAATTGACCAACGATTGTCATAGCTGTATTTCAAGAAATTACCGATATCTCCCGATTCCGTTTGGATTCTGATAGCCGCTCCTGTTGCACCTTGAAACAATACGCTCAAATCAAAACCTTTGTATTTTATTTCAAAGTTTGCCCCGAAGTTAAACGTTGGATTAATTGTTTTGTCTATTCTCGTTGCATCATCAGCATTTATTTTGCCATCACCATTCACATCCTCGAATTTCATATCACCTGGAATCAACTTACCCGTAACACCAGAATAATCAATTTTGTTAGCTTCAATGGCTGCTTGATCTTTAAAAACACCCGCAGATTTAAAAACTAAATAAGCTCCAATAGGGTGTCCTTCTTGTTTTTGATAATCAGGAGCTCCTTGAGCCTCATCTTGAAATATGACTTTATTTTGTGCATAACCTCCATTAATTCCCGCTCTGAATTGAACCTGATTTGATGCTTTACCATTATAATTTAAGGTAAATTCATATCCACTGTTATCAACACGCCCAGCATTTACAGGAGGAAGTAAAGAACTAATTCCAGAAGAAGCTGGCGTTGAACCCGTTTTTTGAATTAAGATTTGGTCTCTTTTATTGTAAAAATATTCAAGAACCATATCGAATTTATTATTCAAGAAACTGGCATCAAGTCCTAAATTGAAGTTATTTGCTCTTTCCCAAGTGAAGTTTGGATTTGCTAAAGAAGTTTCAACCAAAGTTGTGGCAACTTGTCCATTGATTGGATATTGACCAAATCCATAAGTTGATAGATAAGCATACTCCTGTAAGTTTCCGTTATAAAATACTTGATCATTTCCCATTTGTCCGTAAGAAGCTCTGATTTTCATATTATCAACTGCTTTAACAGATTTGAAGAAATTTTCTTTGCTAATATTCCAGCCCACCAAAATACCAGGAAAGAAACCAAAACGTTTGGACTCAGGGAAAATATATGAACCATCAACACGCCAAATTCCTTCTACTAAATATTTCTCTTTGAATGAATATTGCACACGTCCATAATAACCTAATCGGGCTCTTTCAAAAGCACTACCGCCTGTATTTTGTTGCAATGAACCTCCTGCAAATAATTGGTCAACGGCTGGTGAAATATAATTTCTACGAAATGCTGAAAAATTATCACCTTTAAAAGTTTCCTTTGTTACACCCGCTAAGATATTGATATTGTGAACTTTATCAAGCGTTTTATTATAACTCAACAATGCCGTCAAATTAATATTCAACGAAGAACTGTACTGTTGTCCTAATCTTGGATCTTTGAAATTGGATCTAACAGCTCCTTCTAATTTTGGTGTTACACCATCAGCTTCAAAAGTGGTTTTGTCCCAATAATAAAGTGACCAAGGCGTTTGCCAAATTTTGGTAGTAAAGCTACTTTTATCCACTGCGGCCGATAAAGTCAATTTCAATCCGTCAATCCATGGGTTTGTAATATCAATGCCCGCATTGGTTTGAAGATAATCCGTTGGCGTATCTATATAACCTGTTGCATTAGTGGTGATTACATAAGGATTCTGTCCATTTTCAATATCTGGACCTGGCTTTCCATTAGGCCAAACTTCTGGTTCGGTTGGTCGTCCACGCATCAACATTCTGAAAATTGAACCCGCACTTTCCGTTGGAGAACGTCGTTGCTCTCTACGCAGCATTACGTTTAAGTTTGCAGTAATGTATGGATTAATTTTAGCATCAACATTCGTTCTGAAATTGTATTGGCTATAATTTGAAGCTGAATTTTTGTAGTAAGCATCCTGCGAAACATAACCCAATGAAGTGAAATACCTAACATTATCACTACCACCAGAAATGGTCAAATTATGTCTGGTCTGTGGAGCCCAAGCTTTGAAAGCATCGCCAAACCAATCTGTATTTGGGTAACGCCAAGGGTCTGAACCATCCGCATATTTTTTTACTGCTTCTGGACTAAAATTAGCATTTAATGCACTTATTCCTGCTGTTGGCGATTTGTACGAACCCGTTGTGTTAATACTATTTGAAGCTGCACCCCATTCTCCTACTGGAATAGTTTTATAAATGGGTAATTCATTCATAATACTCGCATATTCAAAAGCATTCGCTAATTGAGGTACTCTTGCGGGTTGAGCAACACCAAAATTGGCACTGTAAGTAACCATTGGTTTGCCAGATTTTCCTCTTTTAGTTGTCACAATAATGGCTCCATTTGCTGCTCTTGCTCCATAAATGGCTGCGGAGGCATCTTTTAATACAGAGATTGATTCAATGTCATATCCTGAAATTCTGCTTAAACCGCCATCACGGTCAGGAATACCATCAATTACTACTAAAGGGCTACTGTTTCCCAATGTATTAGTACCTCTAATTCTGATGCTTGCATTATCAAATCCAGGCTCACCACTCGATTGGATAACTACCAAACCGGGCAGACGACCTGCCAAAGCACTTCCTAAATCCATTGATGGAGATTTAATTAATTTATCACCTTGTATGGCCGATATTGCTCCAGTAACAGTTGCTTTCTTTTGAGTGCCATAACCAACTACAACAACTTCGTCCAAATTAGAAACATTTGCTTTTAAAACGATATTAAGATTTGTAATTGAACCTACTTTCACTTCTTGATTAGAAAATCCTACAGAAGAAAAAACTAAGATTGAGTTCGCACCAACTACTTTAATAGAGAATTGTCCTTCAGCATTTGTGGTAGTTCCATTTTTTGTTCCTTTTTCTAATATCGTTACGCCGGGGATTGTTACACCTGATTCATCCGAAATTTTACCAGTAACATTAATTACTGCAACATTGAGTATATCACTGGTTTTCTGAATACCACCTACACTATTTACTACACCCTCAGTTACCCGATTAATAATTACCAATTTTCCAGATACTTCGTACGTTAATTGAAGCGGTTTGAGGAGATTATCAAGAATTTTTGATAATGGGATATTCTGAAAATCAACCGTCATTTTACGATTTGATTGAATCAGTTTCGAGCTAAAAACAAACCTAATATCCGTTTGTTTTTCAATTTGCATTAAGATATTTTTCATGCCTAAATCTTGCCCCTGCAACGTAATCCGCTGATTGAGAGTATTTTGAGCATTAGTGTCATTTGCAAAAGCAGAGCTCATGAGCCAAATGGCAATAAAGACTTGTGTGAGGGAGATTTTCATAGCCGTAAGTAGTAACTTATGGATTTGTAATGTTTTTTTCATACATTTGAAGGAGTTTTGTTTAGGAAAATTTTGAGCAAAACGATTCCCGTATATTACCTTGTAATTGCTGATTGGTTGAATCCAAAATGGGAATTTTAAAGTCGGTAATGCTGAAACATTGCCGATTTTTTTGTGGCTTGTTTTTTATTTTTTCATAAAATAATTTGTGTTTGAGTTTAAAGAAATAATAATTTTATTAGTAATCCACGTTCTTTTATCGACATCCTTTACTGTAAATCACGATTTGACCATCCAAGATTTCATAATGAGCTTCAACACCTTTACAAATGATATTCAATTTGTCAAATAATTGTAAATCCGTCAATGATGCTGTTAATGGACAATTAGATAATAATTCTTCATCAAAAACAATATCAATACTATATGCTTTTTCAAGAATTCTTAAAATTTCACTGACAGGTCTATCTTCAAACTCAAAGACCGTTTTAATTTTTTCCTGTTTAACAATAGTAGGCATTTCAACCAATGATTTTGCCATTCTAACCTCTTCTCTTGCATAAACAATTTTTTGATTAGGCGTTAATACCACACCTCCCAATTCTCGATTAGTCGCTTTTTCTTTACTATTTGCATCAGACTGTGCAAACACCGAAACTTTTCCAGACTTTACTTCAACCGTTACTTCCTTATCTTTATCATAGGCCTTAATGCTAAAACTTGTTCCTAATACCTTAGTAATCAGTTCATTAGCGTACACAACAAACGGCTTTTCAGGGTTTTTTGTTACTTCAAAAAAGGCTTCACCTGATAAAAATATTTCACGAGTATTACCCAGAAAATTTTTGGAATAACTTATTTTACTACCTTTTTTGAGAAGAACCAAACTGCCGTCAATCAGTTGAACAGGTAAAGTTTTTTCATTTTCATTTTTTACCTCAATCATTTCATTGGAATTATTAGCAACCAATTTTTCATAAATGCCCTTTACGGGAGATTTTTGATGTGAAATATGATTATACCAAAAACCTATTCCCACTAAGAAAAAGATAGATGCCGCAATTTTGAGCCAACGTTTTTGATTGCTATAAAAGAGGATTATATTTTTATTCACATAATCGTCTGTGTCATTAATTTTTGAAATTGTTTGATTTATTCTTTCGTTAATTTCCTTTTCTCCGATAGTTGGACTACTAATCTTTAGCGAACTGACAATTGTTTTGGCTTGTTGAACCATCGCCATTTTATCCGAATTTTGCTTCATCCATTTCTCCCAAAAAGTATTTGTTTCCCTATTAGGGGTTAAAACCCATTGACGGAAATCTGTATCCCAAACGAAATCTTCAATATCAAATTCATTATATTTTCTCATGCTTGTGATTAAACTCTTCTATATTGCGATAGACATCTATGGTTACTGGATACCATAAAATTTTGAAATATTCCTAAAAAAAATTAAATATAATCTAATAATCGTTAAATATTAGTTGATTAGCAAGAGAATTAGTACGGATACAAGTTCCGTTATCCATTGTTTTTTGAGTTGTTTCACTGCCATTTGTAGAATATTAGAAACTGTTTGAGGAGCGATATCCATGATTTTAGCGATTTGTTCTCGTTCTAATTCTTGGAAAAATTTTAGGTAAATAGCCTCTTTTTGCCTTTTGGGTAACATTTCGAGGGTGTACTTTATTTTTTGAGTAAGCGCTAAGGTTGATTCATCTTGAATGAATTTTTCTTCAATTGAAAATTCAATATCAAAAGAATCTTTTGATTCCGTCAAGATGTCTGAAAAATAGAATGGCAATGTTGACCGATGAATACGTCTTCTTAAGGATGCCATCAAATAAGGTTTAACCATAACATTATTTGACAGATTTTGACGGCTCTCCCATAATTGCAAAAATAAATCTTGGATACAATCTTTAATGAATTCTTTGTCTTTTGAAAATTTTGTGCCGTAATGAAATAAAGTATTAAAATGAGTTTTCATCAACTCTCCAAAGGCAACTTTATCACCTTCGAGAAATCTATCCCAAATTATATTATCAATATGGTTTTCGGGACGTTGGTCAGATAAATTCATAATTAAATCATTGTTGATAACAAAACAACTTTTGGAATCCTATTTTTTGGGTAAATTAAAGAAGGAAATTTACCATTAAATATTGAAATATTTATAGTAACATCATGTAAAATAATATTGTTTTGCAAAATGTAAAGTCGTATCACAAAAAAATATACTCTTTATAAATTACTAAAATTATTGTCCACCAACAACTTTCAATTGGTCTTTAATTTTCATTGCTCGTGCCTTCCCCATAAGGTTTTCTAATTCTTGGGGAGTTGCTTTATAAATGTTACTAACCGTTCCAAAATGTTTCAATAATTTCTCAGCGGTTGTTTTTCCAATCCCTTCAATACTTTCTAACTGACTGATAATGAAATTTTTAGATCTTTTGTCACGGTGTTTAGTTATGCCAAAACGGTGTGCCTCATCTCTTAATCTTTGAATAAGCTTTAAAGATTCCGACTTTTTATCAATGTATAAAGGAATACTATCTTCTGGAAAATAGATTTCTTCCAAACGTTTGGCAATGCCAATAATCGGCAATTTTCCGTATAATCCCAAACTTTTCAAGGCATCACAGGCGGCACTTAATTGCCCTTTACCACCATCCACAATGATTAAATCGGGCAGGTCAGCTTCTTCTTCCAAAAGACGTTTATACCTGCGAGTAATAACTTCATTCATGGTTGCAAAATCGTCGGGTCCCACAACTGTTTTAGGTGTAAAGTGCCTATAATCTTTTTTAGAAGGCATTCCATTCTTAAAACATACCATTGCCGATACAGGATTTGTGCCTTGAATATTGGAATTATCAAAGCATTCGATGTGCTTTGGAATCGTTTTTATTCGTAAATCATTTTTTAAAGTCAAAAGAATACGCATTTTTGAATCTCCTGCACTATCTTCGGAGGCTTGGCGATCGGCTTTTTCTTTACGGAAATACAAAACATTTTTCAAGGACATATCTAAGAGTTTTCGTTTGTCGCCAATTTGAGGAAGTACATTTTCAACGCCTTTTAATTCAATTGATAAGGGAATATTGGTGATTACTTCTTTTGCCTGACTTTCATATTTATCTCGCATCTCCCAAACCATCATTGTCAAAACATCTTCGTCGGTTTCATCCAACTTCTTCTTGACTTCCAACGATTGCGACTGTGTAATAAAACCATTCAAAATTTTCATGAAATTGAAATAGAAAGATTCTTCATCCGACACAATTGAGAATACATCAACGTCCTTAATATTTGGATTAACAACGGTAGATTTACTTTGAAAATTAACTAAATACGCCAATTTTTCCTTAAATTCTTGGGCTTCTTCAAAATTTAATTTAGCCGCTGCTTTCAACATTTTTTCTTCAAAATACTGACGAGAAAGCCCCATATTACCTTTCAGCGTATTTTTTGCCAATTCAATTTCTTCCAAATATTCAGCTTCAAGCTGTAATCCTTCACAAGGACCTTTGCAGTTTCCGATATGATATTCAAGGCATACTTTGAATTTTTCTTCTTTAATGTTTTTTTCAGATAAATTCAAATTGCAAGTTCTGAATTTATATATCTGTTTAAACATATCCAGAATGGAATATAAGACTTTTTGATTGGCAAAAGGACCAAAGAAAGTCCCCAATTTTTTATCAACTCTGCGAATAGTAATGATTTTTGGGAAAGGTTCATTCGTAATGCAAATGAATGGGTACATTTTATCATCCCGTAAGAGAATATTGAATTTAGGTTGATGTTTTTTAATGAGCGTATTCTCCAATAAAAGTGCATCAAATTCTGTATGAACGATGGTAAATTCTAAGTTTCGTATTTGGCTTACTAAACGCTTGGTTTTACGGTCGTGCTGATTAGATTTCGCAAAATAACTACTTACTCGATTCTTTAAATTTTTTGCTTTCCCAACATAAATAATCGTACCCTCTTCATCAAAATAGCGATATACACCAGGTTCTTCTGGAACTTTGGCTAAAGCAGATTTGTAATCGAATTCTGTCATAATTTTTTTTCAAATAATATCCTCTCAAATAATAGTTTCATAAACATAACAACAAAAAAATATTTTATTCAGTTTTTTAGTGTAAAAACAATGAATCATACAAAATTACACGATTAGCACTGTATAGAACTGATTTTCATACACATACACTATTTCAATATTTAACAATGATGAATAAATATATTTGTAATAACGTTTTATGAAAAATGAAATATAAAAATTTTTATAAAAAACATTGTCATAAAAAGAGATTCACATTACCTTTATGGAGTTTTCAACCAATTGTATAGTTTTTTCAATCAAAAACCCAATTTCTCATTATGAACACAAAATTTTACTCTGCTTTGAAGAGTATGCTTTTGTTAGGCGTATTTTTATTAAGTACGATTCTAACATTTGCTCAAGACAGACGTGTGACTGGAAAAGTCGCAGGTGGTGATGGCCAGGGAATTCCTGGAGTATCAGTTCTTCTGAAAGGAACACAAACTGGTACTACAACTGATGCAAACGGGGCGTTTGCTATCAATTTAAAATCTGGAAAAGATGTATTATCTTTTTCTGGAATTGGCTTTAGAAGTGCAGAAGTGAAAGTTGGAACACAAAGTACGGTGAACGTTACTTTGAACGAAGATGTATCATCACTTGATGAAGTTATTGTAACTGGATATTCAAGTAGTAACAGAAAGGAATCTACGGCAGCCATCTCAACGGTGAAAGCAAAAGATTTATTAGCAACTCCTTCTGGAAATGTTGAGCAACAATTGCAAGGACGAGTTGCAGGGGTTACATTGATTACTAATGGACAACCAGGAACAAGTTCAATCATTCGTGTACGTGGTTTTGGAGCATTTGGAGGTAATGAACCTTTATATGTTGTGGATGGAGTACCAGTTGGTTCAACAGATTTTTTATCGCCAAATGATATTGAATCAACAACAGTCCTGAAAGATGCAGCGGCTGCTTCAATTTATGGTGCTCGTGCTGCAAATGGTGTAATTGTGTATGTAACAAAAAAAGGGGGAAAGAAAGCTCGTAAATTGGAAGTTACTTACGATGGATTATTCGGTGTGACAGATCCTAACGTGGGAGGAGCTCCTAAAAACTTGTCTCCACAGGAACAAGCGGATTATACAAAAATTGCTCAATTGAACAATATTTCTCAGAATGGTATTGTAAAAGGAACAGACGCATATACTAATGCCTTGAAACATCCACAATATGGAAACGGTGAAAAAGCTACGCTTCCAGCATATTTGTATGCAAATGGACAAAGTGGTGTATATGGTTCAGTAGATTTAGCTGCTGCTAAAGCTGCTTATGATGCAGATCCAACCAATAGTTTTTTAATTAAGCCAAATTTGGCTGGAACAAATTGGTATCAAGCAATTACTCGTTCAGCTCCAATTATGCGTCATAGCCTTGGATTTAGTGGTGGTACTGATGGTGGTCGTTATTACTTTGGATTATCTGCTCAAGAACAAGCGGGTATTTTGATTAATAATAACTATAAGAGGTATTCTTTTAGAGCGAACTCTGAATTTGACCTTGGTAAAAGAGTAAGAATCGGAGAAAATCTTCAATTCACTTATCGTTCAGTAACTGGACAATCAGGTGGAAATAACGGTTTAGGTGTTGCTGCTGATGAATCTCCAATATTAGCGGCTTATCGTATGCCAACAATCATTCCAATTTTTGATGAGTTTGGAAGCTATGCTTCAACAAAAGCTTCTGGTTTCAATAATCCAAGAAACCCTGTAAGAAGTTTGACTTTGAACAACGGCAATGATAATAACTTTAATGGCAATGCTTTTGGTAATATCTATGTAGAAGTTGATCCAATTGCTAACTTGACTTTACGTTCAAGTATTGGTGGACAATTCAATACTTATTATTACAAAGACTATAACTACAAATACTTAGGTGATTCAGAGCCAGAAGCCAGTAATTCATTTGGTGAAGGTAGCGGGTATAACTTTGCTTGGACATTTACCAACACTGCGACTTACAAAGCTAGGTTTGGTAAACACGGTGTTACAGCACAAGCAGGTATTGAAGCGTTAAATACTGGTTATGGTAGACAAATCGGCGGTTCTGGTATTAATCCTTTCTCAATGGATTTGGATTATGTGAATTTAAGTAAAGTAAACAACCCACAAGTAAATTCAAACTTGTATAGTGGTGTAAACTTTTACTCACTTTTTGGAGAACTTAAATACAGTTACAACGACAAATATTATGTTACTGGAGTTGTTCGCCGTGATGGTTCATCAAGATTTGGGGCTAATAATAGATACGGTATATTCCCTGCATTCTCTGCCGCTTGGCGTATTAGTAGTGAAGAGTTCATGAAAGAATTACCTTTTGTAACTGACTTAAAGATTCGTGGAGGTTGGGGACAAATGGGTA
Organism: Arcicella sp.; assembly: GCA_014376355.1. Lineage (GTDB taxonomy): Bacteria > Bacteroidota > Bacteroidia > Cytophagales > Spirosomataceae > Arcicella. The sequence goes on from JACMRQ010000123.1 coordinate 17,788, forward strand.
ATTCAAACAATGTGAATCCAAGTAATCAGTATTCATTATACGGTTCAGATAAAGGAAGTTCATATTATCCAATTTCTGGTACAAACAACGGTGCAGATGAAGGATACTACAGAACTCGTATCGGAAATCCTGATGCTAAATGGGAAACCAGTACAACTGCTAACATTGGTATTGATGGTACATTCTTAAACGGAAGAATAGAAGCAGTTATTGATTTTTGGAATAAAGACACCAAAGACTTATTGTACCAAGTACCACTTGCTGGAGTTGTTGGATCTTTAGCATCTGCACCGTCAGTAAACATTGCTTCAATGACTAATAAGGGAGTTGATATTCAGTTAATCGGACATGGTAAAATTGGTAAAGATGTTCGTTATGACCTTACTTGGAACAATTCATTCTTGAGTAACAAAATAACTTATTTGGCACCTAATGTAGAATCTTTTGGTAGAGATATTGCTTTTAGAGGGGTGAACCCAATCAGTAATTCAATTGGACAGTCAATTTCTTCATTCTTCGGATACCAGCAAGTTGGTTATTTCACCAGTGCAGAAGACGTAAAAAACTCACCTGCACAAGAAGGAGCGGGTATTGGTCGCTTCAAATATGCTGATACAAATGGTGACGGTAAAATTACACCAGATGATAGAACAATTATTGGAAGTCCAGTACCAAAATATACAGGTGGTATCAACTTAGACTTGAAATATAAAAGCTGGAGTTTATCAACTTATTTATATACTTCATTGGGAAATAAAATTTATAATTTCGCTAAATGGTATACAGGATTCTATGGTACATTTGAAGGTTCTGGTAAAGGAGCAATTGCAAAAAGTTCTTGGACTCCAGCGTTGGGAAATGAAGCTAAAGCTCCAATTTGGGAAAGTGCTTCAAACTTAAGTACAAGTGGTGCATCTAATTCATGGTATGTTGAAGATGGTTCATATTTAAGAATGACAAACTTAACGGTTGGCTATGAAATCCCAGCGGCGATAATTTCAAGACTTGGTATTAAAAGAGCAAAAATTACAGGTTCAGCTACCAATATATTCACAGTTACTTCTTACTCAGGACTTGATCCAGGTGTTGGTGGTGCTGCTGATACAAACTTCGGAATTGACGTAGGTAACTATCCAGTTTCAAGAGGTTTTAACTTTGGTTTAAACTTGGCTTTTTAAAACAATTTTAATGGACAAAATGTATATTCAATAATGTAAATATTGTATTATTCAAATGATCAGTTTTTTACATTAAAGGAAATTAAATAAAAAAATCAAATGAACAAAAATATAAGTTTAAGAAAAACACTGATTGCTACCTTGGCAGTAGCGTCAATAACTTTCTCTTGTAAAGATAGCTTTTTGGAGGTATTACCAACAGGCTCTTTGGGAGAGGCACAATTAACCAGTAAGGCTGGGGTAGAAGGAACCCTTCTCGGGGCCTATTCAATGATGTTGGGAAAAAACTTTTCACGTCTTGCAGGACCTAATAACTGGGTATTTGGTAGTATCCTTGGTGGTGATGCCAATAAAGGAACTGACCCTGGTGACTATACTACGATAAATCCAATCCAGCGTTATGAGTCTGACGCAAATAATGGAGATATTGCAAGTACATGGCTTGCTAAATACGAAGGTATTAGTCGTGCAAATAGTACTATCAGATTGGCTACAAAGTCAACGATGTTATCGGATGCAGATAAGAAAAGAATCATTGGAGAAGCACGTTTCATCAGAGGTCATTTTTACTTTGAGTTGAAAAAAATCTTTAATAGTGCTCCGTACATTGACGAAACTCAAGATTATGGAACTGGTATTGAAAAAATACCTAATTCACCTGATTTCTGGGGTAAAATTGAGGCCGATTTTAAATTTGCTTACGATAATTTACCTGAAACATCAGATGCAGCTGGTAGAGCTAACAAATGGGCTGGTGCATCGTATTTAGCAAAAGCATATTTGTATCAGAAAAAATTTGCTGAAGCAAAAGCTATTTTTGATTTGGTAATTGCTAACGGTAAAACAACTAATGGTAAAAAGTATAACTTGGTTCCAAAATATGCACAGATTTACAATGCTGAGAATGATAACAACGAGGAATCTATTTTTGCTACTCAGACTTCAATGAACACTGGAAACACGAATAATGCAAATGGATACGATGATTTGAACTATCCATATAATACGGGTTCAGATGGTCCAGGAAACTGTTGTGGATTTTTTCAACCAAGTTTTGAGTTGGTAAATTCATTCCGTACTGACGCCAAAGGTTTACCTTTATTGGATAATTCATACAATGATGCTTCAAAAGCTGTAAAGAACGATTATGGTGTTGCATCAGCTGATGCGTTTACACCTGATGCTGGTAATCTTGATCCTCGATTAGATCATTCAGTAGGTCGTCGTGGAATTCAGTATTTAGATTGGAGAGATCACCCAGGTGCAGCTTGGATACGTAGTCAGCCTTATGCGGGACCATATTCTCCAAAGAAATATGTATACTATAGATCACAAGAAAATACTTTGACCGACGGTAGTTCATGGACTCGTGGATATTCTGTAATGAATTATACGATTCTTCGTTTTGCTGATGTACTATTGATGGCTGCTGAAGCAGAAATTGAAGTAGGTGATGTTAACAAAGCACGTGAATACGTAAACCGTGTACGTACAAGAGCAGCCAATACAGATTCTTGGGTTAAGAATAAAGCAGGTAATGCTCCTGCGGCTAAGTATGTAATTGGAACTTACGATACAGCTTGGTCTGATAAAGAAATGGCTCGTACAGCAGTAAGATTCGAAAGAAAATTAGAATTATCAGGAGAAGGATATCGTTTCTTTGACTTAGTTCGTTGGGGAATTGCGGAGAAAGCTCTTAATGCTTATTTAGCAGTTGATGGAAAAGTATTATCAATTAAATTTGGTGGTGCAAAATTCACAGCCGGTAAAAATGAGTATCAACCAATTCCACAATCTCAAATAGATATTCAAGGAAAAGATATTTTAAAGCAAAATCCTGGATATTAATTTTATTTACTTATTATTTTAAAAAGAGATGGTAATTGTTACCATCTCTTTTTTTGTGGATAATGAACTTTATGAAACCTCTTAACTTGAAAAAATAGTATGAGGAGGTTCGATAAGAATATAAATAAACCTTAAATTCTTTCTATTTCAAAGGTGTTAAATCCACTTTTCTAAACTCAACTTCAGCACCTTCCGCCTGCAAAGCTACTTTCCCTTTCTGAACGGTAGCGCCGTAACCATCATTTACCATATCATCATTTAACCACACTTTTATATTATTGCCTTTACATTCAATTACCATTTTATTCCATTCTCCAAGCGGTTTTTCGGAATTATCGGTTAGATTTTTAATTCTTCTTTCTTTCCCATCAACACTTCCCCAGTTTTCTTTCGGACCTCTTCGTGATTCCATATTTGGTACACTAATATCTTCAGCAATGCACCAAAAATCTCCTGCATTATCGTGCATCATTTGTACTTCAATTGATTTGGGGAATTGTTTATATAATGCCCTTAACGTTGAAGCATGAACTAAAACGCCACAATTTCCAGGCTTCCCAGCAAAGCGATATTCAATTTCAAGACGATAATTTTGGTAAGAAGATTTTGTAATTAAATGACCCTGTGGCTCACCCAAACTCACCAATAATCCATTGCGAATGATGAATGGATTTATTGCCTGCGGGTCTTTATCCATGGCTGGAACATCAACAAACCAATTGTTCAAATCCTTTCCATTAAAGAGTTTGATGGTCTTCTGGGCGAAGATCGGTGTTGTGAGAAATGTTAGAAGGATAATTAGTTTTTTCATCTTTATAAAATTTAAAATTTATTTACTCAACATAATCTAAATCCTTGCTAAAAGTTTCCTCCACCTGTGAGGTTGCCCAAAGAGCGGCGGCAAAACAAGTTACGCCCACAATCATCGCTGAATTTAATAGTCCGTAAGTTGGTATTAAAGCTCTAAAACCTAATGTGATTGGGATTAATGCTCCTCTCACAAAATTAGGGACGGTCGTAGTTACCGTAGCTCTAATATTAGTACCGAATTGTTCAGATGCCATTGTGATAAAAACTGCCCAATAACCGCCAAAAAAGCCTAGAATTAAGCAAAGAATATAAAAGTTGTTTGCTGATATGCCGAAGGAATTAAGATAAATTAGGGTAAAAATAACGGCTAATCCCACAAAGATATAGACCGTTTTCTTTCTGCTCTTTAATAATTGACTTATTAAACCACTCAAAAAGTCTCCTAATGAAAGTCCCGTATAACAAAACAAAATAGTTTTTCCACCTGTGATTTCACCTTGGACGTTGAGAGCTTTACTCATTTCGGGGGCAACTAAAATCAAAATACCAACGACATACCATACGGGTAGACCGATCAAAATACAGTAAAAATATTTTCTAAAACTTTCTCTATTTGTGAATAAACTTATAAACTTTCCTTTTTGAACAGTCTCATTAATATTCTGAAAAAGTACAGATTCAAAGGTTCCTAAGCGTAAAATTAACAGAAATAAACCCATGCCTCTACCGATAAAATAACAAGTTCTCCACCACTCTGGGTCTTGACTATGTCCACCCACGAGTGCAGCCATTACAGCTCCTAATGCTCCAGTACCTGCAATGATTAATGCTCCGATTCCTCTTTTTTCTCTGGGTAAAGTTTCATTTACAAGTGTAATTCCTGCTCCTAATTCCCCAGCAAGACCAACTCCTGCAATGAAACGAAGAACTCCGTATTGTGTTAAAGCACTCAAAAATTCAGTATCACGAATTAAACCGTTCAATGCATTAGCGGTTGAATACATTAAAATTGAGCCAAATAATACTGATTTTCTCCCTTTTTTATCGCCCCAAATACCCCACAAAATTCCGCCAATCAACATTCCAGCCATTTGAATATTGAAAAGTGAAAGTCCTTGAGAAAGTTGTTGTGCTTTATCCAATCCTAAACTTGCAAGGCTTGGATTGCGAACCACGCCAAAAAGAATGAGGTCATAAACATCCACAAAATAACCTAAAGCGGCAACAGCAATCAGTATTTTAGCGTTTTTTGAGATGTTGGTATTTGAGGAAATTTGAACGGGGGTCATTATCATTAAGGATTTACTTTTATTTTACCACCTTGATAAAATTTGCGTGCGGTGGGCATCAATTTTTAGAAAGATAAATAATAAAATTGAAAAAGACCACAGCGACGAACCTCCGTAACTGAAAAAGGGCAAGGGAATTCCAATTACGGGCATTAAGCCGATTGTCATGCCTATATTAACCATAAAATGGAAAAAGAGTATCGAAACTACACCGTAACCATAGACTCGTGCGAATCGGGATTTTTGTCGTTCAGCCAAATAAATTACTCGCAATAAAAGCCCTAAAAACAATCCTACAACTAATAAACTTCCAGCAAAACCCTCTTCCTCACCGACGGTACAAAAAATAAAATCAGTAGATTGTTCAGGTACAAAGTCAAATTTTGTTTGTGTTCCTTGTAAAAACCCTTTACCCACAAGTCCACCTGAACCAATGGCAATTTTTGCTTGACGGACATTATAACCCGTTTTTTTTCTGTCAAAATCTGGATCAACTAATACTTTTATACGATTGCGTTGATGTTCTTGGAGGATATTGTTTACCGCCCAATCAACACCTGTAACGAAAATTCCCATTGAAATTCCCACCCCGACAATTAGGAGAAGGTTTCGAGTTTTTCGTTCGTATCGAGGTATAATCAAGACAATTAAACCCATTAAAATGATAATACCAATGAAAATTTGCCAAGATGAAAAAATTAATGCTAACACAAAAAGTACAATTACACTCAAAAATGTAGCGGGATAAATGCCTGGTAATCCTTCACGATATACCAAAATCATAAAGCCTGCAAAGACTAATGCTACGCCTGTTTCGTGAGAAATCAATGTAAGAATTGGAGGAATCAGAATAATCAGAGCTACACTAAATTGGTCTTTGAATCGAGATAAATTAACCATCGGCGTACTGATATATTTTGCCAATGCCAATGCCGTAGCCATCTTTGCAAATTCAGCGGGTTGAACTGTGAAAGTGCCAATTCTGAACCAAGAATGAGAACCTTTAATTTCAGCACCCACTACTAATACTGCTAAGAGCGTAAAAATGGAAAATCCGTAAATAAAGAAGGCAGTTGTTTCGTAAAAGCGATAATCAATGACTAAAATGGCAATAATTAATAGTACAGTTGTGCCAATCCAAATAAGTTGTTTTCCTGCATTTGTATCAAAAAAACCGGCATCTCCAATCCAAAGGGGATTTTCGGGATTATATATGGCTGCATAAATGTTCAACCATCCTACTACTACGCAGACGATAAAAATGAGAACAGAAATCCAGTCCAAATTTTTTGATATTTTTTCTTGTCTTGCCATATTTTAGTGATTATTAATTAATTAGTGGCTATTAAAAGTGTGAAACGTTTTGTTTTCTGTGTATTCAGCATCGGCATTTTATGATTTTTAATAATCAATCATTAATCCTTACTTCTTTGGTTTCATTGGAATTTTAATTGAGTTTGATTTTTCTGCTCCCATTAATGGTAGGCCTTGCGGAGTAGTAAAGAACATTTCTTCATCAACTTTTTGCACAATACTATCTTTTTTCGCAGTTAATGTTTTTGAATTATCCGCTTTAGGCTGAGCGGTTCTGATAATATTTAGTGGATAGCTTTTATTCATCCACTTCGTTTCAATAGCTTTTCTATCTGAATGTCCTTTAATGTATTTTTCGATACATAAAGAGGCAATTGGAGCTGCATGGGCTCCACCCGAACCTGCATTTTCTACAAATACAGCAATCGCAATTTTAGGATTATCTCTGGGGGCAAAAGCGATAAAAATGGAGTGATTTTCTCCGTGACGATTCTGAGAGGTTCCTGTTTTTCCACACATTTGAATATCACTCATTCGTCCATCACCCGATACAGTTCCGTTGTTTACTGCATCTACCATTCCACCAATAACAGTTTCAAAATGCCTTCTTTCAATATCTACTGAGATTTTCTGCTTATATTTTTCATCAATTTCTCCTACTTTTCCAACGCCTTTGACCATGTGAGGACGAATATACCAACCTCTATTTGCCACAATAGCAGCAACATTCGCCATTTTTAGGGGATTAACAATAATTTCACCTTCACCAATACTATTACTGGCAATATTTGAGAATTTCCAGCGAAGCGGACCTCCATACATTTTATCGTAATAAGGCACATTCGGCAATTTCCCTTTTTTCTCGTTCGGTAAGTCAATTTCTAAAGATTGTCCAATACCAAATTTTGCCACCATATCATCCCATCGTTGTAAACCGACGGCAGATTTTTTGAAGACGTTAGTTTCATTATTGTTGTAAATAATCCGTTTGTAAGTTTGATAAAAATAAGGATTACAAGAATACTGAATTGCTTTTTGAATATCACTCGCCATGGGGTGATTGTGACTGCATTGAATGGGCGAACCTGCGTGACCAAAACCCGTACTTGGCACAATTGCTCCCATCTGTAGAGCAACCAAGGCTTGAATAATCTTGAAGGTTGAACCTGGACGATAATAAGCACTCGGCGGACGATTCAAAAGCGGGTGCATTGGATTGAGATTGAGGGTTTGGAAATATTTAGAATATGTCCGCCCCGACAGCAAACTTGGGTCGTAGGTTGGAGCAGAAACCATGGCCAAAATCTCGCCTGTTGAAGGTTCAATTGCTACTACACTACCTACTTTATGTTGCATCAAACTATCGGCATAAGCCTGTAAATCAATATCAATGGAAGTCATTAAACTCTTTCCTGCGAGTGGTTCTACATCAAATGCACCTGCTTTATAAGCTCCTTTTTCTACGCCACGACTATTTACCATCATATATTTGATACCCCTTTCTCCCCGTAATTGCTCTTCGTAATACCGTTCCAAACCTGTTACGCCTACGTAATCACCTTGTCCATAATAATCCTCGCCCGCTTCTTCTTGCTTCAAAAGACGTTCTGGACTGATTTCTCCTACGTAACCCAAGGCGTTTGCCATGCCCTTCCAATCATAAGTTCGCAAGGCACTTACTTGAAAACTAAATCCTGGGTAATCGATCATAGCATCTTGCACACGAGCATAGTCCTCCCTTGATAATTGACGAAGCATCAAAGATGGTCTAACAGGGGAATACATTTTGGCAATGTGCATGAGATTATTGAATTCAGAACGAGTTATTCCGAAAATTTCACAAAATCGCAAAGTATCAGCTACTCGAGCTTTTTTAGGCGTAACGTATAAGTCATATACGACCGTGTTACTAACAATTAATTTTTTATTTCGGTCGTATACTAAACCTCGAAATGGAGGTTGTACCAGTTTTCTGATGGCATTATTTTCAGCGGCCAGAATATAGGTATCATCAATAACTTGTAGATAAAATAGTCTGCCAACGTAAACTAACGCAATCAAGATAAAAAATGCTTGTATAAATCTTTTTCTAATCTCTTCCATTTTGGGAGTTAGGAGTTGTTTAAGGGATTAAGGGTTTTTATAGGAAAAATGGTGATTAGGAGGAGAAGATAATGTGAAGTTTCAAGATTAGTTATGCCTATACCTTTTTTATTTAAAACTCCAATGGTTACTCTTTTGGTAAACTTTTAATGAACAAAAACATTCCTGCAAAAATAAAAAATAAGGAACATCCAATGGTGAACCACGGAGTTTTCAACATAAATTTCTCATCCAACCAAGTTCCTAAAAACACACCTGCACCAATGGTTGCAAGCATTTGAAAGCCTGCACCCGCATATTGGGAAAACTTATTTGGTGAATTATTTTGTTCCATAACACAAAAATACGCCTTTGGCATGGAAACTGATACTATTTTTATGTAAAATTGCGTTTTGATTTTGTAGTGAACAGCTTTTAACAATGAGTTGTAAAATTCAAGCCTATCTTATGAATTTAAAACTAAATTTCTCCAATAATTAACTATTTTTAAGACAAATATGTAAGTCAATTACTTAAAAATTGTACCTTAAAATTAAATAGCTGTCTAATTGTTCTTAAAAGATGAAAACAAAGTACTCCTTCCATATTATTTTATCTATTATTTCCCTTTGCGAATTCTTTTTAGGATGTTCTCAGTATAGTAGTTCCCCTCTGGCAGTAGGTTTTCACAACGTTAATGCGAAATATAATGCTCTTTTTCAGGCAAGTATTAAGTTAAAAGAAGTTGAAAAAAGTCTTTTTGATGCTTACAGAGATAATTATTCCCAACAACTCCCGATTTTAATTCCCATTGATTCCAATTCAGCGGGAGCAATGCGTGAGCAATTAACTGCGGTTATCAAAAAGGCTTCCTTAGTGGCAGAACGTCATCAGAACTCTAAATGGTTAGATGATGCTTATGTGATGATTGGCAAGGCTCGTCTGTTGAAACAAGATTATAAAAATGCCATTGAAACGTTCAAGTATGTCAATACTAATGCCAATTCCGACAAAGCTCGTGATGCAGCATTAATCGGCTTAATGCGTGCGTATACCGAACAAGGAGAATATCAAACTGCCCTTCGAGTGGCTGAATTATTGCGAGAAGAACCCTTAGATAACGAAAATACTCGTGATTTTTATTTGACAAAAGCTTATTTGCATCAATTGAAGGAGGAGTATAAAACCTCGGTTGCCATTTTGGAAGAAGCTTTGCCTTATATGAAGAAGAACGAGCAAAAGGCCCGTGTATTGTTTGCGGCTGGACAAATGTATGAGACTCTGAATGATAAAAGTAATGCTTCGGAAAAGTATTTAGCCGTTAATAAAAATTATCCTTCTTATGATTTAGGGTTTTATGCAAAATTGAATAATGCCTTGACTTTGGGACAAACAGAAGGCTTTCAAAAACTGTTGAAAGATTCTAAAAATAAGGATTTACAAGACAAAATCTACGAAGCCATGTCGGCAGTTGAAATGCGAAAAGGGAATTCAAAAGATGGTATAAAATTGCTTCAATCGTCGGCTCGGAATAGTCAAAATCTCAAACAATTACCTTACACGTTCTTGAAACTGGCGGATTTGGCTTATAATACAATGGGGAATTATGAAATGGCGGCAGCCTATTATGACAGTACTGCTTCACTATTACCTCAAAATGACCCTGCTTACAAACGAGTAGTGGACAAGCAACGTTCTTTGCGAGATTTTGTAACCCAAACCAATATCATTAAAACTGAAGATTCTTTGCAACATTTGTCAAAGATGAATCCTGCACAATTAGAAAAGGTTTTGGAGAAAGTCGTTTTGGATAAAATTGCCAAAGAAACGGAAGATTTACGAAAAGCACAGGAAATTGTTAATCGTGGTTTACAGCAACAACAAACCAAAACGGATGCTTTTACCGACCCCAATAAATCTTCTTGGTATTTTACGAATGCCATTGCTCAACAACAAGGCAAAACGTCTTTTTCAAATGTTTGGGGAACGAGAGCTTTGGAAGATAATTGGCGGAGAAGCAGAAAAGATAATGCTTTAGCTTTTGATAATAATGCCAATGGAAATCAAGGAATTAATAATTTAGGTTTAAAAAATCTAAGTATTCCAACTGAAAAATTTGGGGGAGGTATTAAAGATGATATAGCGGCATTAAAGACCAAAATACCTTTCTCGAAAGAGGCCTTTGATGCTTCGATGAAGCGAAAAGAAGAGGCAAGTTTTGAGTTGGGGAAAGTGTATAAATTCAAATTGAATGAACCCAAAAATGCCATTATTACGTTCGACCACTTTCTTATGGATTTCCCTAAATCAAGCCATGAGCCAGAAACGTTATACTTATTGGCTTTGTTGAATGAAGAGAATTTTGCCAGTAAGGAAATATACACCAAAAGACTCATGAAAGAGTACGAGGATTCTTATTTTGCCCGTTTATTGAATCGGACTTCTACTGAAACATTAAGTACAGGTAAAGAATCAGAATCTCAAAAACTGTATGCTGAAGCATACCAATATTATTCTCAAAATAATTTTACGGACGCTTTGGCTTTTGTGGAAACGGGATTGAAACAATATCCGAACAGTCAAATTGAGGATAAAATTATGTTTTTGAAAGCGATGATTTCAGCTAAAACGCAATCAATAGATATTTATCAAAAAGCCTTAAAAAACTTTATTACTGATTATCCAAAAAGTCAATTAATTACGATGGCAAAAGAACGACTGGAGGCTTCGGGTGAGAAAAAATAGCTTAAAATTTTGAGAAATATGCGATAAATGTTGTGTATTTTTGATGGGTCACAATAAACAAAACCGAACCTGGTTGAAATATTTTTAATCAGTTAACTATTTTAAACAATCAAATGAAAAAGACAATCATTGCCTCTGCCGTCTTGTTATTTACACAAATAGCAATTTTTGCCCAAACACCAGTGGTAACACCACCGTCTGATGCTTCTGCTCAAACGATGAAAGGTAGTAGAGGAAAAGGGAATCAGCGTGGAAAAGACCAAAGAGAAAAACAGCCAACAATGACAGCTGCAGTCAGAGCTGTTCAGTATTCGAATCAATTAAAATCGGCTCTCACGTTGAATGCCGACCAGTATCAGAAAGTTTTAGCCGTAAATACTGAATGTATTACTCGTAAAGATGCCATGAAAGGCAGCGGAGATAAAGGTGCTATGAAAACAGGAAAGAGTGATATTAAGGCTTATCGTTTGGGTGAATATAAAAAGATTTTTACTGCTCAACAACTGACTGCTTATCAAAATATGAACGATGATAAAGGTGAAAAGGACGATAACAACGATGAACGTGATGGAAGAAGAAAGGGAAAAGGACATGGCAAAGATGGTGGAGATAGAAAAGAGAATAATTAGTCATATTATTTTTTAAAGCAAGAGAGGAGATTATCTAAATTGATAGTCTCCTCTTTTGTTTTAAATTAATTTTACTAAATCAAAATTTCATACAGAATTGCTTTTTAATATTACAGAGAATTATGCTGTAATGAATTCAAGCACGACTTCTATTAAAAGAAAATTATTTTTATTAATTCACTTTCACAACAATCCGACTCTGATTATATCCTGCCATTACGCCCAAACCATTTTTGATATTAGTATAAGTCAAAACGGGTTCGGCAAATGGATTTCCATTCGCCTTTCTGATTTTGTCGATGGCTGTGTTGTAAAAATAATAGGCTTTATCAGTATTGGCAATATAGATTTCGTTGTATCGGTCGGTTACGGTCACAAGCACATTATTATTGTTTCCACCACCTGCTTGTGGCCCACCGCCATTGATTCCTCCAGCACCATTTCCGTTTCCTCCAAAAGAGTTGAAATTATTAAAAGATCTCAAATCAAATGGGAGAGCCACAATTGTTTTATTTTCTTGACCTTTGTCGGAAATATATTCGTATTTCGTTGTCCAATTCACCCGTATTTTTTTTGCACCAGTCGCATCAATGTAAGTACCTTTTTGATAGAAAAATTGCCCTACACTATAAAAACTTTCCTCTCCTTCAATGTCTTTAAAACGAACTTCAATGCTTGGGTAAGTTCCCGTTGCTCCACGTCCAATATTACCTGTAATGGAAGTTTGTATGGAAGAAATATCTTTTTCGGAAACTACTTTCGTCGGAATTAAACAAGAGCTTTCGACCGACTCAAAACCTGGAGCCGAAATCTTTAATGTATAGTTTTTACCAGCAATAATTGGCAAATTTTTAGCCGATAAAAAATACCTTGAACGTGCCGTGAAAATATATTCACCATCAGCATCATAAGCGGAGGGTAGTTGTAAAGTTTTATACGGAATTGTTACTGATTTTTGACCATCCGAAAGTACTACATTCGCATTTAAGATATTTGGATAACGTTCTGCACCGTCCAAAACGGTTCCAATTACTGGAGCAGTTTGCGTCACAGAAACCTCTAAAAGTGTATCTTGTGGAGAAATAAAGCACTGAACCACCAAGCGGTCATGGTAGGGAATATCAATATCCGTTACCAAACTTTTGCAAGAGGTAAATAGACAAGTTATGATTAAAATGATGCTAATATTTTTCATTGTTCTATGAAATAATGAAGACGGTGGGGACGAATAGCATTCGTAATTTGTCGAATATGGACGAATCCTACTCGTTCCTGCCGTTTTCCCTTTTTTAAAATTTAAAACTATAAGAAACCGATGGCAAAAACGTAAAGATTGAATATTGTGCCAATGTTTTCGTTGTTATACCCGAAGTTGCGTCGTATTGACTCTTGAAATCATAAAAATACGGATTCCTACGATTATAAAGGTTATAAATACTGAACTCCCACGTGCGTTCATGTCTTTTCATTTGCTTATGAAACTGAACGCCAACGTCCATACGATGATATGGAGCCGCCCTAAAAGCATTTCTTTCACCATAATCGGGTAATTCTCTAAACTCACCACGATAATTAATTGCGGCAACTCCTGCTTGGTCAACTCCAGCAATTTTATAACCCGAACGATAAGTTGCATCGGGTAAAGTAATAGCATTTCCCGTACCATACACCCACGTAGCCGAGAGCGTAATTTGTGGCTTTAGATGATAAATTGCCACGATTGAAGCATCGTGTCGGCGATCATATTTGGCATAAAATTTCTTTCCAAAATTCAATTCGTCAAATTGGTGTTCAGTCGATGAAAGCGTGTAACCAATCCAACCTGTCAGTTTTCCAGATTTTTTCTGAATCAATAATTCAATTCCTTTTGACCAACCCTGTCCAGCCGTAATTTTATCCTCAAAAGGCACAACATTTACCTGACTTCTCGCTAAAGACTGAGGTCCATCCACTGAAAGGGTAGCAAATGTACTGCCCTCTTTGTAAGAAATAATATTATCCATTTTTTTGTAATATCCTTCTAATGTAATCGCTAAACCCTTGTCGGTCAAATCTTTGGCAATTCCAAACGCAATTTGTTGCGAGCGTTGAGGTTTTACCGTACCCGTTGAAGGAACCCACAAATCTGTTGGCAGACCTGCTCCAGAATTTGAAAGTAAGTGGATATATTGGTTCATTGTGGCGAAAGAAGCTTTGATTGCAAAGTCTTTTGGCAGCGTCCAAGCAATAGAAATTCTGGGTTCTGGGTTGCTATAATTTGCCGTTTTTGATACAAAAGAAGAATAGCGTAAACCCAAATTTATCCGAAGATTTGACACAGGTTTGTAAGTATCTTCCACGTATATACCCGATTCAGTGGCATCAATAATGGTGGTGGATTCACGCAAAGTATCCGCTGCACTGTCCGTAACAACCAAGGCAGACGGAATAAAACGGTGGGCGGTAACTTGTCCGCCGAATTTGATACTATGATGCGAATTTGGAAAGAAATCAAAATCAATTTTTGCTCCATAATCACGGATACTGCTACTATAACTCAACGTATAATAGGCAGAGTTAGTGGAAATTGTAGGAGATTTATTGTCAATATTTGTTTCAAATTGATAAGAACTATGAATCAAAGAAACGTTTGAAAAGAGCTTTTTATTAAAAATATGGTTCCAACGGAAAGTACCCGTGGCATTTCCCCAATTTAAACCTGCATTAACGGTTCGGTTGCCTTGCACATCGGCAACGGCTCCTTTGTCTCGTCCAAAATATCCCGAAAGGAATAGACGGTCTTTATTTCCAAAATCATAATTGACTTTGGCGTTCAAATCATAAAAATAATAGAAACTTCCTGCATTTTGGGCGGGAATAAAAAGACCCGCAGGAATATCGGCATAAGTCCTTCTACCTGAAATTAGGAAAGATGATTTATGATTTTTGGTGATTGGAGCTTGCACAACAATTCTACTGGAAATCAATCCAATACCACCTTCTACTTGTAATTTTTCTTTGTTTCCATCTTTCATTTGCATTTCGATAACTGAAGATAATCGTCCGCCGTATCGAGCAGGAAAACCGCCTTTGGTCAATTCAACACTTTTAAGAGCATCGCCATTGAAAACCGAAAAGAAACCGAATAAATGGTAGGCATTATAAACGGGAGCATCGTCCAAAATTAAGAGATTTTGGTCGGCTCCACCTCCACGAACATAAATCCCAACGTTGCCTTCTGAACCTTTTTGTACTCCTGGCATCAGTTGTAAAACCTTCAAAACGTCCTTCTCGCCCATAAAAGCGGGAATCTCCTTGATTTGTTGTACAGGAATCGAAATCTGACTCATCTGTACATTTTCAGAAACTTTTTGCTGTTCAGGAGAATCACCAAAAACCTTTACTTCATCCAACTGACGAGTTTCGGGTGATAATTCAATGTTTTGTTTAGGGTTATTCACCGTGAATTTTTTGATAGTTTGCTTGTAACCCACAAAACTAAAAACTACCATAACATCTGTATTTTGGGGTATTGTTAGTGAGTAAAAGCCATAATTATTGGTTTGAGTGCCAATTTTTTGACCTTGCACATACACACTGACGCCTGGGAGCAATTCGCCACTACCACTTTCTTTTACCGTGCCACTGATGGTAATCTTTGTGTTTTGAGCAAACGCATTTTCATATTGATATAACAGAAAAGATAGTAATAGTAACAGTTTTTTCATTAGGGTTGATTTTTGGAAAAATGTATCATTAAGCAAGTACGTAAAAAATGGTGGTTTTATTGGTTTTGAGGATATTTCGAAAAGTAATAAAGCCATTAGATGTACCTGTATTGAATAAACAAAAAAATCGTAAAATTAAAACTTTTATCTTCAAATGCTTGATTAGTGTTCACAGAAAGTTCAATTATTACCCGATAAATGGGCATTTTTTTATTTATCTTAGCAATACATTGAGCGACAAACAAATTACAGACTTTAAATAATGTAAATAATGAATAGATAATAATTTTAACTATCAAAAAACGTTTCAACCTTGAATACAAACTACTTATCAGAATTGTCACATTATATTTATAAATTTGTAACGATGGATACACATTATTAATCAACATTTAAAATTTCCTTACCTAAATATAGTATGATTAAAATACAAAAAGGTCAGTATCAATTACTTATTGCAAGAATATGGAAATGGTCAAGTATTGGGCTTGGAGCATTTCTATTGTATATTTTGGCGGTACAATACAACTTATTTTGGCTTTTTGGGGGTATGCCAAGCCTACAAGAATTAGAAAATCCTAAAAGTCAGGTGGCTTCGGTTTTATATTCGGAAGACGGTGAAGAATTAGGAAAATATTTTCGTGAAAATCGCTCCCCTGTTGAATATGAAGAACTTTCTCCTAATCTCATTAAAGCCCTTCTTGCTACGGAAGACGCTCGTTTTACCCAACACTCAGGCGTAGATTTACGCTCAACTTTTCGGGTAATTACCCATTTAGGTAGTGCTGGTGGTGGCAGTACCTTGTCACAACAATTAGCCAAAAATCTATTCGATACTCGACATAGTGTTGAAGACCCCGAAGAAGGAGAAAGTTACAAAGGAATATTAGCCAAAATTCCTGTAATTAGAACTTTAATTGCCAAAACGAAAGAATGGATTTTGGCAATTCGTTTGGAGAGTCGTTATACCAAACAAGAGATTTTAAAGATGTATTTAAACGAAGTAGAATTTGGTAATAATGCCTACGGAATCCGAGTGGCGTGCAAAACCTATTTCGGAAAAGACATCAATAATGTAAGCGAAAAAGAAGCTGCAACCCTTATTGGAATGTTGCAAAATCCGTCCTTATATGACCCACGTCGTCATCCAGAACGGTGTATGGTACGCAGAAACGTGGTTTTGAGTCAGATGTATCACTACGGATATATTTCGCAGGAAGAATCAATTGATCTACAAGGAAAAACGCTGGGCTTAAATTTTAAGGTTGAAAATCAGAATACAGGCGAAGCACCGTATTTGCGTGAGTCTCTTAAAAAACAATTGCAAAATATCATTGCGGATATTAATTCAACCCGTGATGATGCTGATAAATTGAATCTTTTCACGAGTGGTTTGAGAATTTATACGAGTATAGATTCGAGAATGCAAGAATATGCTCAAATATCGTTGGATAATCACATGAGAGACCAACAAAAGAAATTTTATGCTCACTGGAAAGGTCGTAATCCTTGGGTGGACGAGAATATGCATGAAATCAAGGGTTTTTTGAAAGATGCGATGAAACGCACGCAACGTTATAAATCTTTAATAGTAGAATTGAATGGAGACGAAGAGGCAGTTTGGAAAATATTGAAAACGCCCGTAAAAATGACCATTTTTTCGTATCAAGGAGATAAAGATACAACGCTATCTCCTTTAGATTCAATGAATTACTACAAAAGAATTCTGAATTGTGGTTTTATGGCGATGAATCCAAACGATGGTCATGTGAAGGCTTGGATTGGAGGAATTAACTTCAAATTCTTTAAATTTGACCACGTGCGTCAATCGAAACGTCAACCTGGATCAACCTTCAAGCCTTTTGTATATGGAGCAGCTCTTGAAAATGGGATAGCCGATTTATGTGATTATGTGGTGGACGAACCCGTAACTTTTGGACAAGAAGATGGCTTGGTCGGTAAATCATGGACACCCCAAAACTCCGAAGGACGTTATTCTTATGCCAGTATGAGTCTTCGCCATGCCATGGGACTTTCGATAAACTCTATTTCCGCAAAATTAATGAAACAATTAAAGCCCCATGCAGTGGCTGAATTTGCAAATCGAATGGGAATTCAAAGCACTCTAAATGAAGTTCCATCTTTATGTTTAGGAGCAAGTGAAGTGTCTGTATATGAGCAGGTTGCAGCATATTGCACGTTTATGAATGAAGGTGAACGAATCGACCCAATTTTGATTTTAAAAATTGAAGATAAGAACGGAAATGAATTAAAACGTTTTGAAACAACTTCTAAAAAAGTTATTAGTTCCGAAACGGCTTATAAAATGACATATATGTTGAAAGGACCTATTCAAGAATCAGGTGGAACAGCTCAGGGTTTGAATAAATACAACTGTACAAAAGGGAACGACATCGGAGCAAAAACGGGTACAACTTCAAACTATTCAGACGGTTGGTTTATGGGTGTAACGCAGAGTTTAGTGGCGGGTATATGGGTAGGAGGGGACGATCGAAGTATTCACTATCGTAGTCTTGCTCTCGGACAAGGGTCAAAAATGGCAATGCCTGCCTACGGAAAATTCATGGATATGGTTTATGCCGATAAATCTTTAGCCATTGCAGGATTCAAAAAACAACCATTCAAAAAGCCGAATGGGGCAGATTTGGGTTGTAATAGCACTCGCATCGAAACTGATTCAACGGGAATTCAACAGCAAGCAACCAAACCGAAAGAAGATGAGGACGGGTTTTTGAAATAAGAGAAAATGAAGAAATCACTAAACATAAAACCTAATGCTCAAACGCCTAAATATCAACAGATTGTAGATGAAATTATTGAACGAATTCAACAAGGAATTCTGAAAAGAGGCGACCAATTGCCGACAATAAATGAAATTACAAACACGTTGGGTCTTGCACGAATGACTGTCATTCGTGCTTATGAGGAGCTGCGTGAACGGGGAATTATTGCTCCTCAACATGGGAAAGGATATTTTATTACTTCTACCGACATACAGGCAACAATGCATATTTTTGTGTTATTTGATGCCATGAATTCATACAAAGAAATTCTTTTTCAAGCCCTCAAAGAATCATTAGGAGATAAAGTTTCGATTCATCTGTTCTTTCATTATCATGATATTACGGTCTTTGAAAATGTGATTGTCAATAATATTGGCAACTATAATTTCTATATTATTATGCCCCATTTCAACGAAGATATTTCTGAAATTGTAAGGCAAATTCCCAGAGATAAATTATTGATTTTGGATATTGATGTAGAGAAATTGGATGATACTTACGCAGTACTTTACCAAGATTTTGAGGAGAATTTTTATCAAGGATTGTTTCAAGCGCTTTCAATGATTCGGAAGTATAAAAGTCTATCTTTATTCTTGAGTAAAAATCAATTCCAGTACACACCAAAAGGGGTTTTAAATGGATTTAAGCGATTTTGTGAAGATTATACTATTAAAAATAAAGTAGTAAACGACCTCGAATTTGACCACCTTGACGAAGGGCATGCTTATATTTTATTTTTAGAAAATGACTTAATTCGTTTTGTGAATTACGCCAACAGGAAGGGCTTAAAATTGGGGAAAAATATTGGACTTTTATCTTATGATGATACGCCCATCAAAGAGATTTTGGATGATGGTGGCATTACAACCATTTCAAATGATTTCGTCCAAATGGGCAAGTTAGCTGGAAGAATGGTGCATAATCGACAAAAAGGGAAAATTGCCAGTGAATGTAGGTTAATTGTAAGAGGGTCACTTTAATAAGTTGGTATATTGCTAACGTATTGAGGTAATTTGTCTGATTGCTTCAATACGTTAGCAATGACATACTAAATATATTGATTAATAATATTCTCAAACATCTCTTGTTTTCCACTTGTTTGTGCGGGTTCACCGGTGGCAAAGGCATGCTCTCTTAAATCTTCTAAAGTGAGTGTACCAGCCTCATAATCAGCACCTTTTCCCGAATCAAAAGAAGCATAACGATTAGTACGAAGTTTTTTGTATGGTGATTTTTTCAAAATATCATCAGCAATTATTAAAGCTCTTGCAAATGTGTCCATGCCTCCAATATGAGCCAAGAAAATATCGTCTAAATCGGTTGAATTTCTACGAGTTTTTGCATCGAAATTAATACCCCCTTGCGTGATTCCACCCGCTTCCAAAATAATCAACATTGACTCCGTTATTTCATTCAAATTTGTTGGAAATTGGTCAGTATCCCAGCCATTCTGATAATCACCACGGTTTGCGTCAATACTTCCTAACATTCCAGTGTCAGCGGCAATTTGTAATTCGTGTTGAAAAGTATGTCCTGCTAAAGTTGCGTGATTTACTTCCAAATTCAACATGAAATCATTTTCTAAACCGTGTTCTTTCAAAAAGCCAATCACCGTTTCAGCATCATAATCATATTGGTGTTTTGTTGGTTCACAAGGTTTTGGTTCAATGAAAAACTTTCCTTTAAAACCATTTTTACGAGCATAATCACGAGCAACTGTTAAGAAACGTCCTAAATGTGCTTTTTCTCGCTTCATGTCAGTATTTAATAGAGACATATAACCTTCACGACCACCCCAGAACACATAATTTTCGCCCCCTAAAGCAATTGTTGCGTCAATGGCATTTTTTACTTGCGTACCTGCATGAGCCAAAACGTTGAAATCTGGATTGGTTGAAGCCCCGTTCATGTATTTCGGATTTGAAAATACATTGGCAGTTCCCCACAATAATTTCATGCCACTTACTTGTTGCTTTTGTTTAGCATAATCCACAATTGCAGATAAATTACTTTCATATTCCGACAATGAATTCCCACCATCAACCAAATCAGTATCGTGAAAACAATAATAGGGCGTACCTAATTTTGTCATAAATTCAAAGGCAGCATCCATTTTATCTTTGGCACGTCCTACGGCATCATTTTTCGCATCCCACGGAAAATCTTTTGTTCCTGGTCCAAATGGGTCAGCTCCTGTTCCGCAGAAAGTATGCCAATAAGCAGTTGCAAAACGCATTTGCTCTTTCATGGTTTTGCCACCCACGATACGGTTTTCATCGTACCATTTGAATGCCATTGGATTAACTGATTCTCTCCCTTCAAATTCGATTTTGCCTATTCCCGCAAAATATTCTTTGTCTCCTAATGTTATGTTAGCCATCTGTTTTAGAATATTGAATGTTTATTTTACAGTGTTCTATACTGTTCTATAAAATTACTACAAAAGTATTATCCATTCTAAAAAAAGCCAAATTATTTCTTTGAATCGATAATTTTTGTAGTAGGGACGAGTAGTATTCGTCCACGGTGTTATTTGAGAGAGTGGACAAATGCTATTTGTCCCTACATAAAACCCTCCATAAAACTGTCAAAGAATCTTATTTAAAAAAGGAAAGAGCATTAAAGAAAAACGGTTACAACTCTCTCTTTTTTCCCTGATAATCAATTACTTCTACCGATTTGACCAAAGGCGAAAGCAAAATACTTCTCGAAGATTGCGATAAAAATGAAGTGCCATATCCCACTTCCACTTTGCGAGTTTTACCGTTTTTCAAGTGCTCAAAAGCCATAGCATCATTGGCTTGTAATGCCTTCGTTGTTAAGGATTTAATATCGCTAAAAGTTTTCAAATCTGCCCGATTTTGGGTTGCCATTATTAAGGGTTTACCGAGTGGATTCGTTACTCTAACTAAGCCTTTAGCATCTCCTGAGACACAAAAAGCACTTTCCGAAAGTGTAGCTGGTTTGAAATTTCCATTGCCGTCTCCTTTCAGGAATAAACCATTAAAAGCATCCAAACGCCCTACGGAAACTTCATTGCCAAAATCATTGCCTACCATTAAAATATCAAGGTTTCCATCGGCATTAAAATCTTCTACTAACATTCCATTTATCGGGGCAGTTTGAGCTTGAATGGGTAAGGCTGAAATCTTGAATTTGGCTTCTCCTAAATTTTCGATATAACTGGTTTTTAAATAATTAGCTTTCAAAATTAGGGCATTTTTTAATTCTTCCTCCGACAAAACATCTTTAATCCCTGCCAAGGCAAACTTCTGATAATTATCAAATTTCTTACGGATTGTGTTCATTTGTTTTGCCAAATCATCTCGTCCATGAAAGGTCACTTCCATGCGTTTTCCTGCCTTGTCGTGATAAAAAACGGTTGGAATGGCATCAAAATTTCCATCTCCGTTGAAGTCTTTTGCATAAATACTCACAGGGTATTCGTCCGATGCTTGATTGAGTGTATTCGTTCCCAAATTTCCTGCTATATAATCCATATCGCCATCATTATCAAAATCTCCCGCCGTTAAACTATTCCAAAAACCGACCTTATTGCCCAAAGATTCAGTTGAAGTTGGGGCAAATGATTTTCCTTTATTATTCTTCAAAACCGTTAGTGGCATCCATTCACCCGCAAGCATTAAATCCATCCATCCGTCATTGTCAGTATCCGTCCAAAGAGCATCACACACCAACCCAATATTTTTGAGATTTGGAGCAATTTGTTGCGTAACGTCAGTAAATTTTACGGTACCTTTTTTTGAATCATTCCGTAATATAAAACTTGAAACAGGCTTTGGATAAGCGTTAACTTCCATTCGTCCACCGATGAATAAATCTAAGTCACCATCGTGGTCAAAATCAGTGGCTTTTACGCACGAACCACTTTTTAAAAATTTGGGTAAAGCAGCTTTATTCTGGGAAAAATGTCCTTTTCCATCATTTTCATAAAAGCGGTCTTGATATTCAAGTGATTCTTTTGGTAATTCATTACTTCCACCTACAATGTATAAATCAAGGTCGCCGTCTCGGTCAGCATCAAAAAGTAAAACCCCCATGTCTTCCGATAGTTTTGTAGCATCGGTTTCTCCCAGAATTAAATCAGATTTCGTAAACTTTCCTGCTTTATTTTGCAGAAGAAAAGTGCCTTTAAATTTGGTCGAGCCGCCAATGAAAACATCTTCCAATCCATCACCGTTCACATCTCCAACGGCAAGCGAAGGGCCGAATTGTGACAGTTTATGCGGTAATAATTTTTGAATATTAAAATCAATTGCATCTAATTCTTGATGAACATAATCAATTGATAATGAATCGCTTATATCTGAGAATATAGCCGACTGTCGATTGCTGATTGCCGACTGCTGACTATTTACCGCTAATCTTTCTTCTATAACTAACACCTGATTAATCGCTACATTTTTTAAAATTTGATATTTTCCACTTTGCCAAGTTACTTTTAATTCATCAATTTTTTTGGTTTTCCCCAAGCCAAAATGAGCAACATTTTCAATGGTTGAAAGATAGCCACGATAAGGAGTATTTTCGTAAATTTGTTGTTGTCCTTTATCGTAAGAAATCTCAACAAATGCTCCAATTCCGTTAATATTATCTTTTAATCCATTTAATTTTACTCGTAAATAATGACTTTCTTCGGGTTTCAATTGGATGGAATTATTTCGATAAACTGAGGCAGAATCATTGATATTATTGATGACATAATCTAAATCTCCGTCATTGTCTAAATCTGCATAAGCCGCACCGTTCGAGAAACTGGGTATATCCATTCCCCAGTCTTTAGTCACGTTTTTAAATTCTAGACCTCCCATATTTTTAAAGGCATAATTAGCAATTTTCACGGATGGAATAACATCCAAAAGCATCATTGGACTCATTAAATTGGCTACTTCGGCATGATAAACCATAAAATCTTGGTCGGTAATATCTTTCGGAAAACCATTGGTAATAATAATATCTCTGAAACCATCATTATCAAAATCCGTTACCATCGGTGTCCAACTCCAATCCGTTTCAGCAATCCCTGCTAACAAACCCATTTCACTAAAAACAGGCTTGCCAGTTTTTGGATTTACGCCCTGATTAACCTGCAAAGTGTTGCGTGGATATTGATAATTATAATGATACTGCTCGTTGTTTTGATACGCCAAATAATTATTGGCAGAAGTCATCATTTTCTTACGATAATTGTCAGCAGGCATCATGTCAACCGCCAAAATATCAACTAAACCGTCGTTATTCAAATCCTCAACTTCATTGCCCATTGCCGAGTAGGAAGTGTGCTTTAAGTATTGTCCCGCTTCATCCGTAAAAGTTCCATTTTTATTGTTGATATAAAGCAAATCATTAGTCAAATAATCATTGGTTACATAAATATCCTTCCAACCATCTCTGTTAATATCAGTAATGTTTAATCCCAATCCATAACCCTCAATCAAAATTCCAGCTTCTTTACTAATGTTCGTGTAAACAGGATGATTAAGTAATTTTGAAAAATCGTTTCTGTACAATCTACTGGTTCTTTTTGAAGAACCATCTACAATTTTATCATGGTATTTATTTGGAAAACGGTTATCGTCCATTTCATTCACGAGTACGAATAAGTCCAAATCTCCGTCATTATCATAATCAAAAAAGGCAGCATTGGTTGTGTGCGTTGTGTCGGCAATACCATATTCTTGAGCCATTTCTTTAAAAATTGGCACGCCATCTTTCCCAACGCCTTGATTGACATATAATAGGTTGGCTCGTTCAGAAGCCACTTTTTTAGCCGTCGCACAAACATAAATATCTAATAATTTATCGTTGTTTATGTCCACTAATGCCACACCCGAACACCATTTTCCTTTGGCTTCGACGTTGGCTTTTTTAGAAACGTCCTCGAATTTAAAATCTCCTTTATTCAAATATAATTTGTTATCTACCTGATTGCCAGTAAAATAAGCATCCACCAATTTATCATTGTTAAAATCACCCAATGCTACGCCTCCACCATTGTTTACGTACTCAAACGTAAGCACATTCATGGTATCTAATTCGGTGATTCTATTTGAAAAAGTGATGTTTGTTTCTTCGGCAGGGAGCTTTGTGAAAACGGTATCTTTTCCGCAAGAGAATAGAAAGAAAGAAGAAATTAGAAAGAAAAAAGATAAATATTTAGCAGTCATAAGGCAATGATTTATAAAATCGAATAATTTTTTTTAGGGAAATAAGTTATAAATTTAGCATGATTTTATGTAAATTCTATGAGGGTAAAGTGGTAAATTGTTTGGAATTTATGTATTCCGAAGGAGTGATATTAAATTGTTTCTGAAAATTTCGAGTAAAATTGCTTTGAGAACTAAACCCAACCATATAGGATACTTCAAAAATTTTATGATTACCCTCCGCCAACAACTCAGCGCCTCTTTTTAAGCGAGTAATATTGATTAATTCTATAGGAGTGAAAACTGATACTGCTTTTATTTTTCGGTATAAAGTGATGCGACTCATGTTCATAATTTGAGCCAATTTTTCAACATCTAAGTCTGTATTTTCAAGATTTTTATTGATAGTATTTTGTAATGTTTCCAAAAATATTTCATCTGCTTTAGAATGTGCCATATTTTTGATATGAATTAAGGGAGAGCTTGCAAAATACTCACGAATAATGTTTCGATTGTTTAATAAACTTTCAATTTGTGCTTGAAGGTGTTCTTTTGAGAATGGTTTTTCGATATAAGCGTCCGCTCCTAATTTAAGTCCGTCGATCTTCGTTTGAATGTCATTTTTAGCTGTAAGAAGTATCACTGGAATATGAGAATACTCATGGTTTGCTTTTAGTATTTTGCATAATTCAAGGCCATCCATCAAGGGCATCATTATATCACTAATGATTAATTGTACTATTTCTTTATTCAGTACCATTAATGCTTCGCTTCCATTTTTCGCTTTAAGAATATTATATTTTATGTTTAACATTCTTCCCAGAAACTCCAGAATATCTTCATTATCATCAACGATTAAAATTCTTGGTAGCATATCATAGTTTATTTTTAGAGTTTAAGTATTGACTTATTTATAAAGTTAATCGGTGCTATGTTAAAATTAAGTACTCACAAATTTGATAATTAATATTCCAAAATAATACTTTCTTGTTGATTTTCAAAAGTTTAACTTTTATAAACCTTATTTTAGGATGCTAATGAAAAGTCAATTTTACGGTTTTACACAGAAATATAATAAAAGAGTAGGAAAAACTGTGTTTAGCAATAAATAAGGCTAATGTGAGTGTTTATATTGACAAGTAACATAATTCCGATATTTATCATTAGGGTAATTTTTAATATTATAAAATGAGAATTTTTCCACAAATTAGGTAAAAATGAAACATATTGTTGAACTAATGATACAAATTGAATAATGTTTGAACATATATAAACCTAAATTTACTATAAATATTCTACGATTAAATAGTTTAAAATTAATATATTAAATCAAAGTGTATTTACCTAACTCTTTCTAATTACCAATTAAATTTTAGCTTACTAAAACCCTTTTTAAATCCTCTAATCACTTAATTCAATTCACTTCCAAATTTTCATAAGCTATTGCAATCATCATTTATCAATTTTTAATTGAGTATTCAGTAACGTTCAAAATACTTCATAGCTTTTAAGGTATTTTCGACAAGTCCTCAAATTTAAAGTGCCAGTAATTTATAAATCACACGCAGGACATCTTATTAAAACAGCTTTACCAATTTTAATTATTACAATTCAAAACACAAATTTTATGAAAAACAAACATTTACGAAAAAGTATGTTTTTGTTACTTGCATTTTTGAACTTCAGTGCGTTTGCTCAGAATAGAAAAGTTACAGGAAAAATTACTGACAAACCCAGTGGGCAAGGAATTCCAGGAGCTTCGGTAATTATTAAAGGAAGTACGATGGGAACAACCACTAACGCCAATGGAGAATTTAACGTTGCAGTAAAAGATGATAATGCCATCTTGATGATTTCATCAGTAGGATTTCAATCTCAGGAAATCAAAATAGGAAGCCAATCAGATATCAGAGTAACTATGTTGGAAGACGTAGCAAATTTATCGGAAGTAATCGTTACGGGTTATGGTACACAATCTAAACGAGATATTACGGGTGCCGTTGCCACTATTCAGGCAAAAGATCTTCAATCTGTTCCTGCTACAACTTTTGCTCAAATGATGCAAGGTCGTGCATCTGGATTGAGCGTTGTGAACGATGCAACACCTGGAGGAGAAGCAACCGTGAGGATTCGTGGATTCGGAACGATTGGTAATAATGACCCCCTTTACGTAATTGACGGTGTGCCAACGGAAAGCCAAGGAAACTTGAACCCAATGGATATTGAATCTATCCAAATTTTGAAAGATGCCTCGTCTGCTTCAATTTATGGTTCAAGAGCGGCAAACGGTGTTGTTATCATTACTACGAAAAAAGGAAAGCCAGGAGAAATTAAAGTTTCTTTTTCAACGTATCAAGGTTCGCAAACAACTGCCAATAATGTTGAGGCATTGAATGCAAAAGAGTTAGGCTCATATTTGTATTTAGCGGATAAGTATGCAGGAAAAACACCTTCACACGGGCAATATACCTTTGGGGCAAACGGTGAAGTGGGTCTACCTGATTACGTTTTTCCAAGTAATGGTAAAGAAGGAAGTGCGGGCGTTGACCCAAAACTGTATTCGCTAACCCCAAGTAATATCTATGCCATCACAAAAGCGACGGATACTAACTGGTGGCAAGAATTGACTCGTACAGCACCCATCAGAAATTACCAAATTACGGCAACTGGTGGAACTGAAAATGGGCGTTTTGCTCTTTCTTTGGGTTATTTTAACCAAGAATCAGTTGTGAAATTTGTAGGATATGAGCGTTATACGCTTCGAGCAAACACTGAATTTACAGCTTTGAAAAAACGTCTTCATATTGGGGAAAATTTCTCAGCTTCTTTGGATAATCGTAAAGGAGGTTTTGGTAATAATGATGAGCAAAATGCTGTTTCTGGTTCATATAAACATCATCCTTTGCTACCAGTTTATGATATTGCGGGAAATTTTGCGGGTAGTCGTGGAGCAAACTTAGGCAATAACTCAAATCCTTATGCAACGCTTGCTCGTCAGGCTGATAATTTTACCTATCGTTTGCGTGCTTTTGGTAACGTTTATGCTGAATACGATATCCTTCCTGACCTTAAAGTTAAAACCAGTTTCGGAGTTGATATTAACACGAATCGTGGACGATATATTGGTCGTGCTAATCCTGAATATATTGAAGGTAGTTTCAATAATAGTTCAACTTCAACGAATGGTTATTTCTTTGCTTGGACTTGGACAAATACACTTTCTTATTCAAAAACTTTCAATAAAGTCCATAAATTCGATGCTTATGTTGGTATAGAAAGTATTAGAGAGTATGGTGAGCAATTCTTGGCAAGCAGAAATGGATATGCCTTTGAAACCAATCCAATTATTAGTTATTTAGATTTGGGAGATCCAACAAAGGTTTCAAACGGTGGTAACATTAATAGAGATTATACGCTTTATTCTCAATTTGGAAAATTGAATTATGCTTACAAAGACAAATATTTGTTTCAAGCAATTCTTCGTAATGACCAATCTTCTCGTTTCTTACAAGCCTCTCGTGGTGCTGTTTTTCCTGCATTTAGTGTGGGTTGGAGACTTTCCGAAGAGAAATTTATTAAAAATGAACTTCCCGTTATTGATGATTTAAAATTGCGTTTTGGATACGGACAAACAGGTAATCAAAAAATTGGTGACTACAATGCTTTCACTACCTATCGTGCTGATATTTATCACGCAGGTTATCCAATTGACGGTTCGTCAAGCAGTCCAAAAATTGGATATGATACGCAGGCTTATGGTAATCCTAAAGCGAAATGGGAAACTACTACTTCCTCTAACCTTGGTATAGATGCTTCTTTATTTAAAAGTAAGCTTGCCATAGAAATTGATTTTTGGACTCGTAAGACAACCGATATGTTATTCACCATTCCCAATACATTTACGGCGGGAGATGCCAGTGCGGCAGCTTTCAACGTAGGAGCGATGACGAATAAAGGAGTAGATATTGGTTTAAATTATCGAAATTCAACTTCTCGAGGTCTTCGTTACAGCATTGGAGCGAATTATTCAATGTATCGAAACAACGTTGACAAATTAGATGAAAGCCCAACGACCAAATACTTTGGAAATAGCTCTCGTGTTCCTGCCGTTACTTTAACGCAAGCAGGTTTGCCAATTTCTTCTTTCTTTGGTTATAAAGTATTAGGTATTTTCCAATCGGATGAGGAAGCAAGAGCATGGGCTCCTTATACAGAAGGATATAATAAAGCGGGTAAATTCAAAATGGCTGATATTAACGGAGATGGTAAAATTGATGATGCCGATCGTACAGTTATTGGAAATCCTCACCCAGATTTTATTTACGGGCTTAGTTTAAGTGTAGGTTATAAAGCATTTGATTTGGTAGTATTCTGTAATGGAACACAAGGAAATGATGTATTTAATTATACTCGTTATTTCTCTGATTTCAATACTTTCCAGGGTAATCGTTCTAAACGTGCTTTGTATGATGCTTGGCAGCCAACAAATACTGGCGGCACTGTGCCAATCATGGATGCCAACGACCAAGTAAGTAGCCGTCCTTCAAGTTATTTCATTGAAAAAGGCTCTTATTTCAGAATCAAAAATGTACAATTGAATTACACAATGCCTTCAAGGATTGTTAATGCTATTGGTTTCGCTAATCTTCAGGCGTATGTTCAAGTTCAAAATTTGGCAACATTCACTAAATACACAGGCTTAAATCCAGAAATTCAGACAGGAAATGACAATACTTTAAGTTTTGATGGCGGTTATATGCCTGTTTCAAGAACTTTATTAGTTGGCTTAAACTTAGGATTTTAATTGCTTTTTGCAAACAAATATTAATACGGTAATACTCATCAAATGAAAATAGAAATGAAAAATAAATTCATAAAATATAGTTTAGTAGCGGGATTGTCTTTGGGTTTAGCAACGGCTTGCACGGATAATTTTCTTACCCGTGAACCCCAAGGACAATACAGCCCGACTGCTCTACAAACACCCACAGGCGTAGAAGGAATTCTCTTGGGTGCCTACGGTATGCTCGATGGAACTGGTTTAGATGGTCAAGCTCCGTGGGAAAATGAAATCCAGAGTTGGGTTTTTGGTGGAATTCCATCGGATGATGCCTACAAAGGAACCGATGCAGGTGACCAACCAGAAGAGTCATTTATTGAAAAATATGACTTTCAACCAACCAATGGACATATCAAGAACAAATGGAGAGGTTTATTTAAAGGGGTTGCTCGTTCAAACGATGCCTTGAACAGTTTGAAAAATGCTAAAGGTGTGAACGCTGATCGTGCAAAACAAATTGAAGCCGAAGCCAGATTCTTGCGTGGTGTGTTCCATTTTGAAGCCAGAAAAATGTGGAAAAATATTCCATTTATTGATGATAAAATCTTTGATTTGAACAATACGGAAAGTACTAAAGTGCCAAACGATAAAGAAACTTGGCCCCTCATTGAAGCCGATTTTCAAGCAGCAATGGCGGTTTTACCCGATAAACAAGAAGAGGTTGGTCGTCCAACAAAGTGGGCAGCCATGGCATTTTTGGCAAAAGCCTATATGTTTCAAGGTTGGAATATTTCAACGGGCGTAGCAAATACAGCTAAATTGCAAGCGGCAAAAGCCATATTAGACCAAATTGTAAACAGCGGCAAATTCAGATTAACGCCTAAGTTTTATAGCAATTTTGATGTGGCAACTCGTAACAATGAAGAATCCGTTTTTGAAGTTCAATATGCCGTTTCGAGTGCTACTGGTGATGCTTCTGACCAAGGTATGGGTTTGGCTCATCCTTATGCTTCGCCATGGGGATGTTGTGGA
>JACMRQ010000124.1 GCA_014376355.1 Arcicella sp.
AGGGAATACCGTTGATTTAATTGCTTCAATTTTAATGGTTGGTCTTTTGGGCTTTGCAGTATTTTTTGAGGTAAAAAGAAAGGAATAATCTATTAAATTATTCAAAATTATTGATAATAGATAACTTATAGTAGCTCATTTATTATCAATAATTTATGAGTAAAATCAAAACATGAACATTATTCATATTAACTAAATATCAATTAGCAATAATGCAATTTGTTCAAACTAATTTGTTAATTATATTATTTTGGAGCGGTTCTTTCAAGACTTTCTCGCAAAAGGATACTTTGATAACAGTATCAAAAGATACCGTTGAAACCAAAATACTATCAAGAAAGAAAGAGAAGCCAATCGTTGTTGTCAATGCTGATTTTAGGCAAACTTTTGTTAAAAAATCACCTTTAACTATTTACGGTGGATATATTGGGCTTCGTTTCAATCACAAAAATTTATATTCTATTGGGTATTACACACTGTCAAATTCTTCGAAAGAAATTTATAAGACTAAAAATAGCTCTATTCAAGCAGAGGACGAAGTTTTACTTGGTTTTTTAAGTTTTGGTTATACCCATACATTTTTTGACGGACGATTTTTTAAAGTTGATATTCCCATTGAAGTTGGAGTTGGCGAAGGTTCAATGGGAATATATAATTTAGATGGTAACTTAATAAAATTAAGAAATAGTAAACTTTTTCCGATTCAGGCAGGAGTTTCAACTGTTATCAAAATAATACCGTGGTTCGGTATTCATCTACAAGCTGGTTATCGAGATATGTTTGGGAAATCAATTTTTCAAAATGAATATAGTGGTTTATATTATACTTTTGGTTTTAGCTTTAACTTCGGAGCTATTTATCATCAATTAAGACGTTAAATAATTGTACAAAATCCAAATAATAAATTACTTATCTTCCATTTTTATTGCAAATCAAATTAATGAAAACATTTAACATTCCGAAACTTGAGAGAATAATCAAGCATTATAAATTAAAGAGCCGAAAGCAAATTGATACTCTCATTTTGTTCTGTATGGCTCAAAAAACGTTGAAAGAAGCTATTGAAGTAGCTGCAAAATCAATTGATGAAAATGATAAAATCCATTTTCATCAAAGAAGAGTTGAAAAGTTAGAACTTGATAGTTTTGCAGAAAGATTGGTTTTATGCGAAGATTCCCTTGATTCGTCAAATTCCTTCGATGAAATTTATACGATTATCAATTCAGCCAAAAATGAATATATTACTGAATTAACAATTTATGATGTTTCTCAACGAATTGGTGCTTACAAGAATATTTATTCTGATAAAATATATTTACAAAGTGGTACTAAAATAGGAGCGGAGAACTTATTAGGGAGTTTAGGAGGTAAAAAATTCCTACTGCGAGAAGATTTACCAAGCCCTTTTCAAAATCCAGATTTCACTTTGGCTGATATTGAAGATATACTTTTTCAGTATAAAGAGGAGTTTGAATATTGTGTAAAATAAAAAGAAAACCCGTCAATATATTTGACGGGTTTTGCATAAATACCTAACCACTATTTAATTTTTTTCGTCAATCGGTACATATTTTAAAGTAAAATTTGTACTGATAAATGTCAAGCATTTGCAATTTTAAAGCATTTTATGAACACTCGTAAATTCTAATCCCCAAGCATCGGAAACACCTTTATACACAATTTTTCCTTCAATAATATTTAAACCCTTTGCCAGTTCTTCATTATCTTGGCAAGCAGTTTTCCATCCCTTATTCGCCAATTGGATAGCGTAAGGAAGTGTTGCATTTGTTAGGGCTAAAGTAGAAGTATATGGTACGGCACCTGGCATATTTGCCACACAATAATGCACAATTCCATCAATCTCGAACGTTGGATTTTCATGAGTTGTTGGCGTACAAGTTTCAATGCAACCTCCTTGGTCAACCGCAACATCAACCACAACAGTTCCTGGACGCATTTGCTTCAACATTGCTCTTGAAATTAAGTGTGGAGCTTTTGTTCCAGGAATTAAAACAGCTCCTACAATTAAATCAGAGACTTTTATTGCTTCACGAATATTATATTCATTAGACATTACGGTATCAACATTGGCTGGCATAACGTCTTCTAAATAACGTAATCTTGGTAAACTCACGTCCATTATCGTTACGTTTGCACCTAAACCCGCTGCCATTTTTGCTGCTTGCGTTCCCACAATCCCACCACCTAAAATTAATACATTGGCAGGTTTCACGCCTGCAACTCCACCTAACAAAATACCTCTCCCGCCCATTGGTTTTTCTAAATATTTTGCTCCTTCTTGGATTGCCATTCGTCCTGCAACTTCCGACATCGGTACTAATAATGGCAAACTTCTATCCGTTTTTTCAACCGTTTCATAAGCTAAACAAACTGCTTTTCGCTCAATCATAGCATGCGTTAATTCCTCGGAAGAGGCAAAATGGAAATAAGTAAATAACAACTGATTTTCCTTAATTAATGGATATTCAGACGAAATTGGCTCTTTCACTTTGCAAATCATTTCTGCAATTGCATAAATTTGTTCAATAGTTGGTAGAATTTCAGCTCCAGCATTTATGTATTCTTCATCGGAAAATCCACTGCCCGCTCCCGCTTGTGTTTGAATATAGATGGTGTGACCATTTTTCTTAAATTCAGACACACCCGCTGGGGTAACTGCCACACGATTCTCGTTATTTTTAATCTCTTTTGGAACGCCAATTATCATAATTTCGGGGATTTTGGAATTAAAGGAGTTGAGTAATCTCAACTCCAAAATTCCTGTTCTTTGATGAAGTGAAATACAAAATTAGTCAAACAGAAAATAGTTTTGTCTAATTTATTTTAATAAGAAAATGATAAATTATTTTAGTATATTTGGAGAAAATATTTCTAAATTATTAGCAAATAACAATAATTAAAAGTAAATTTTTCTTATGACACTCGATACAAACGATATTCGTATATTACAATTACTTCAAGAAAATGCACAATTAACGTTGAAAGAAATTTCACAGAAAATCAATCTTTCCATGACTCCTACGCATGACCGAATTAAGCGATTAGAAAATGAGGGAGTAATTGAAAAATATGTTACAATTTTGAATAAAAAAAAGCTGGGAAACCCGATGATAGTCTATTGCAATATCTCCTTGGATAAGCAACAAAAAAATCATTTTGAGGAATTTGAGGAAGCAATAAAGCAGTTTCCAGAGGTAATTGAATGTAGCGTAATTTCTGGAAATTATGATTACTTAATAAAAGTGATTGTTAAAAATATGGAGGCTTATAATGATTTTTATCAAAAGAAACTATCTGATTTACAGAGTGTTGCTCATATAAGTACTTCTTTTGTGATGTCGGAAGTGAAAAATACTACGGTTTTGCCTTTGTGATACTGTAGCTAAAAAATCTCTCCATGTGTAGCTTTAATAATGAATCTTAAAGCAGATTTAAAGGTCTTTAAACTACTCAAGGCAATTTCTGAAACCACTTCGTTTCCAAATAATTTTTGGACATTTCTGCCAATCCAGAGACGTTTTTCAAAATGTTTTTTCCAATTTTTTTGATACGTTTTTTCTACTAAATTTCTATTTGTAAAATTTTGTAAGATACTGTCTGACAGTATTTTAGCTCCGTGGATTGCCATTGCCATTCCATTTCCACACAAGGGCGTGATTAAGCCCGCAGCGTCACCTGCCATGAGGATATGATTTTCTATGGTTGTTTTTGGGACAAACGAAATTTCGTTGATAACTTCCGGTTTGTCATAAATAAATTCTGATTCTGTAAATATTTTATGTAGATGAGGATTTTTCCAGAGAATATTTTTTTCCATTTCTGAGATTGTTCCATGTTTACGTAAATTATCTCGAGTTGTTAAATAGCACAGACAATATTTATCATCTTCAATGGCAGATATGCCGCAATAGCCATCTTTAAAATTATGAAGGGCAATTAAATCTTTTGGAAAATTAGTTTTGATATGATATTTTACGCCAATATAAGGACTTCTTTTATTAAAAAAATCTCTCTTTAATGTAGCATCTAATTTTGTTCGTTTACCAAATGTTCCAATTACAAAACGGCTTTCAAAAGTGGCAAATGAGGTTTCAACGGTAAATTTGTCATCTTTAAAATCAACACTTTCAACGGTATTTTCTAATAAAAATTCTACTCCAACGGACATTGCTAATTGATACAAGGCTAAATCAATTTTATAACGACTTATACCAAATCCGCCCAAGTCTAAATCAGTCTCCAAAATTCTGCCCGAAGGTGAAGTAAATTGAAATTTAGAAATTTCTTTAACGCTCAATTTGTTAAAATCTAAACCAATTGATTCCAAAAATGGACGAGTTTCATTAGAAATATATTCTCCACAAACCCTGTGAAATGGATATTTTTTCTTTTCAATTAAAAGAACTTTCTTCCCGCCTTTCGATAATTGAATACTACTGACTAACCCCGCTAAACCTCCACCAATAATGATAATGTCGTACATGATTTTCTTGTTTTCACAATCTAACAATTAAGTCGT
Organism: Arcicella sp.; assembly: GCA_014376355.1. Taxonomy (GTDB): domain Bacteria; phylum Bacteroidota; class Bacteroidia; order Cytophagales; family Spirosomataceae; genus Arcicella. The sequence continues at coordinate 4,541 of JACMRQ010000124.1, forward strand.
AAATTTAGGTCATGGAAACCATAATATATCATATCGTTTTCCCAGAATGGTGGGAAACTTTTACCAATAAAGATTATTACGAATCAGAAACTTTATCAGAAGAGAAATTTATTCATTTATCCACTTTGGAGCAAGTTAATGGCACATTGGAAAACTTTTTTAAAGGCTCGAAAAGATTGTTTTTAGTGCATATTGATGCTTCAAAATTGATTTCAAATCTTATTTACGAGGATTTATTCGATACAGGAATTGCTTTTCCTCACTTGTATGGGCGGTTGAATAAGAATGCCGTTGTGCAAGTTCAGGAATTGATAGCGGATGAGAACGGGGTCTTGGAGGTTTAAAATTAATTAAACTTTGTAACTCCTTTAAACGTTTTAAAAATACATAATAAAGGTTCAGAGGAATCTTGATACATAAAAAAATAACAATGCTTTACCCACAAAATATAGAAATAAAATTAGGTTTTGATAAAATTCGTGAACGACTTAATGAGCTATGTGTTAGTACATTAGGTCGTAATTTTGTTGAAAAAGTTCGCTTTTCGGATAATTATGATTTGATTCAAAAAATGATTCGTCAGGTCGATGAAATGAAGAATATTCTACAATTTGAACCTACGGCTTTTCCTTCTCAAAATTATTTAGACGTTAATTATCAACTCTCGAAAGCTTCAATTGAAGGTGCTTTTTTGACTGAAGAAGAGTTTTTCAACGTCAAACTTTCTCTCAGAACCATTCAAGAATGTTTGCGTTTTTTCGATAAAAAAGAACCCGAAGAATTTCCACAATTAAGAGAATTAGTCGGAAGTGCTTTTACAGAAAGAAATAAAGATGAAGATAATATAAAACAAGCTCAAGCTCCTCAATTAGCCATTCGTTCATTGTTGGATTCTCTTGATAAAATCATTGACGATAGGGGCAAATTAAAAGATAATGCCAGTTCGGAATTACAGGCAATTCGTAAAAGAATGCAAGTTCAGGAGAATGATTTACGTAAAACCTTAGACCGAATTTTGAAAAATGCCCGAGCAAATGGCTGGATTTCGGACGATTTTTCGCTGACTTTGCGGGGTGGAAGAATGGTTATTCCCATCGCTGCCGAACACAAGCGAAAGATAAAAGGCTTTGTTCACGATGAATCTGATACGGGAAAAACCGTTTTTATGGAACCTACGGAAGTCTTGGAAGCTAATAATGAAATTCGAGAATTAGAATCTGCCGAAAAGCGTGAAATTGTCAGAATTTTGATGGAATTGACCAATCAAATGCGTCCGCATATTCCCGTTTTACGCAAAGCATATACATTTTTAGGCATTATAGATTTTATCCGTGCAAAGGCTCGTTTGGCGATTGAAGTAAACGGAATTGCTCCGTTAAGCATTAATAGTCAGGTAGTTGATTGGAAAAATGCGGTTCACCCTTTGTTATTTTTGTCTTTCAAAAGACAGGGAAAAACGGTAAAACCATTGACCATAATACTCAACGCTGAAAATAGAATTTTATTGATTTCAGGGCCAAATGCAGGAGGTAAATCAGTGACTTTAAAAACACTCGGTTTACTTCAATTTATGTATCAATGTGGCTTGTTAGTGCCGATGGCAGAACATTCAACAATAGGGATGTTCAAGAATGTTTTTATTGATATTGGTGATGAGCAAAGTCTGGAAAATGACCTCAGTACGTACTCGTCTCACTTAACGAATATGAAATATTTTTTGTTAAATTCCGACCGCAAAACCTTGTTTCTAATTGATGAATTTGGAACGGGAACGGAGCCAAGTTTGGGAGGAGCAATTGCAGAAAGTATTTTGGAAGACCTAAATAAATCGGGGGCTTATGGGGCAATCAACACGCATTATACTAACTTAAAAACCTTCGCCGATAAAACCGAAGGAATCACGAATGGAGCCATGCGATATGATGCTGAACATTTGGAGCCGATGTACGAATTGGAAATTGGTAAACCTGGAAGTTCATTTGCCATTGAGATTGCTTATAAAATTGGTTTACCCAAAGAAATTATTGATAAATCGAAACAAAAAATTGGTAATCAGCAAGTTAGTTTTGAAAAATTATTGAAAGAATTGGAAATTGAACGTAAAGTTTTTGCGGATAAAAATATCGAAAATGCTTTGAAACAACGCAAACTTGACCAATTATTAGAACAATACTCCTCTTTAAAAACGTATTTAGATAATGAGAAAAAAACGATTCTGAATACGGCAAAATTACAGGCAAAAGAATTAGTTAAAAATGCAAATCAGAAGATTGAAGCAACGATTAAAGATATTCGTGAGCAAGGGGCGGATAAATTAGCTACTAAGGAAATTAGACAAGAATTGCAAGATTTTCAAGATGGGTTGAAAGTAGAGATGTTGGCGGTTGCTCAAAATAAGCCAAAAGAAGAAAAAGAAATCGTTGAGAAAGACGTTATAGAAGTAATTGAAGGAGAAATAACCGTTGGTTCATTGGTAAGAATTAAAGGACAGGAAGCTTTGGGGGAAGTTATTGGTATGAGAGGTAAAGATGCTGAAGTTGCCATTGGCGATTTGAAAACAACCGTGAAACTGAACCGTTTAGAGAAGATTTCTCGTAAAGAATTTAAACTAAAAACGAGTTCAAAAACCAAAGTTGTAGGGGTTGACATGAACGATAAAATGATGAATTTTTCGTTTAATCTCGACCTTAGAGGCAAACGTGGTGATGAAGCTCTTATGGAAGTAGATAAATTTATGAATGATGCTTTGATGCTTGGACAAGACGATTTACGTATCATTCATGGGAAAGGTGATGGTATTTTACGAACTTTAATTAGGAATCATTTACGGGGTTATAAACAAGTTGCCAAAACGCAAGACGAACACGCTGATAGGGGGGGAGCTGGCGTTACACTCGTTAGTTTGAAATAAAAAAAAAGGGATTCAATCTGTATTAAAAAGAAAGCAGATTTTTTTTAAGTAGAATTATGAGAATAAAAAAATGTACATTTTTGCTGTATTTATTAATAGTTGGACAACCTCTTTTTGCTCAAGATAATCAACGATATTTAGCCTATTCATTAGTCAATGTTGACCACAGAAACCCTCAGTTGGATGACATCAATAAGGCAGCTGATTTAGGACTAAACGCTATCATTATTAGTATAAGAAAAGATGTGATTGTGGGTAAAAAAGTTAGTGAAACCAATCCATGGAAGCAATATGACGACCAGATTGCCACCGCCAGAAATCGAGGTATGAAGATTTGTTTCAGAATTGTTTTTGCCACTTGGTGCAATAACAAAACTGTTGGTGAACCTCTCAACAATAACGTGCCAACTTGCAGTGGTTTTGATGCTTCCGAAAGAATGTTAGGTATTGATACTAAGGGAGTTGCACGGGTTCATCAACAATCTGCTGGATATACGGGTTGTGATGTCCTTGATGATTGCGGGCAGATGATGACCACCAGTTTGTCATCCCCAAAAACAATTCTTGAGATGCAAGATTTCACCAAAGAAGTTTTGAAAAAATATAAGCCCATCATTGATGCGGGAGATGTAATTTATTTCTCCGCTGTGATTACTCCCGAACAAGAATTTGGCTTTCCTTACGCCACTACCAAAGGTTTAAACGGTGCGTCTTCTTCTCTTTTTGATTATTCTCAATCCATGATTACTGGGTTCAGAGAATGGTTGAAAGTTAAATATTCCAATGATTTTAATAAATTGAAAATATCGTGGGGAAGCTACGCAAATACCTTTTTAAGTTTTAATAATGTAGAACCACCAAAACCCTTGGGTATATTCAATTGGTCTGTTTTCTTGTTTGGACCGGCAGGACGTGAATGGTACGTTTACCGTAATAGCCTTTTAAAAGGCTATTCAATGATCTTTTTACAAACAGTAAAAAACTTTGACACCCGTCTAAAAGTTATAAACGACTACGGTTCGCTTAACGATCAAGCATCAGTTCAAAGAGGAACATTTGCCTTTAAAGATATTGGAGAAGGAACAGATGGCATAAAAATGAATAGCTCGCCTTATCAAGACCACAAGTTTATTATGGACGTTGCTCGCACAAATTTTCCTGATAAATGGGTGATGATGGAAGTAGAATCTTTTAAAGATAATAGAACCGATTTACAAGAACAACATTTTATGGAGGCTTTTACGCATGGAGCAAAATTGGTTTCGGCGTTTGCTTTTGATGTCATTAAAAATCAGGCTCATCGTGAAATGCTAAAGCGTATGACAGATAAATTTATCAAAGGAAATCAACCAGTTGAGAAAATTGAAACTTGCGGAACAACAATAAGTTCGGTTTATGAATTATTGGAAGATGATGGCTGTGCTTATAAAAAAGCTGACCCAAATAGTGATTGTCGTTCATATAGAGATTGGACAAACATTAGGAAAGTTAACGGTGATAAACCTCTGAAAGTTTTTTTAGATGAAAGTTTTGTAACTGGTAAAACACTCAAATTAACACAATCTGATTTGTCCTCATGTAATTCAATTCCAAATTTTAAAGAAACCTATTCATATGATTGTCAGAAAGTTGGAAGTATGTCAAAGGTAAATGAAGGCCTAAAAGGAATGATTGAAAGTTCGGCTTGCGATAAAATTACGGGCTGGGCAATCAATACCAAAAATTTTGATGAAATTCAGTTAGTCGATATTTATGTGGATAGTGTAAAAATTGGTACAACGCAAGCAAATCTTGGGAATCGTCCTGATTTAGTTACTACTTTCAATAATTCAAGAGCTAATTTTAGTAGTTTTAGTTTTTCATTACCTGATACTGCGTGGTATAAATCGGGACAAGTAAAGAGAATTTCTGCTCGATTTGCCAATACCAGCACATTATTAGTGGATAGTGGAGATTTGAAAATTTTGGCTTGTGCAGGAATGGGTTCGGGTATATGTGGGTCAAAATATCGATTAATAATTTCTCCTGATTCTCTCACAAATGTTTTAACCAGAGCAACGGAATATAAAATTGCGGTTTCTTCTAATACTAAATGGCAAATTTCAAAAAATGTTAATTGGCTAAGTACCAGTGTGGACACGGGAAGTTTTAATAACGGATTCGTACTGAAAATCACGGCAAATAGTGATACTGGAACACGCAAAGGGAAAGTTATTTTATCGGCTGGAAATCTAACTAAAAGTATCACTATTGCTCAGAAAGGTGTTGGACAACCTTATCTCACGGTTTCACCCGACTCAATTTCTACTATTTCATTTGTTGGGGCTGAATATCGAGTTTTAGCAGGTTCAAATGTGAAAATAAATTTGACAAAAAATGTTCCTTGGATAGTTACTGATGTTATATCGGTAGATAACGGCTCTTTCGGATTAAGAATTGAGGCAAATCCAGACATATTTACTCGAAAAGGAAAATTGACAGTTTCGGGACAAGGAATTACGAAGATATTTTATATAACTCAAAAGGGAAAAGGGCAGCCTTGTATTGGTTGTGATGGTTCTCTCGACACCGATAAACCAACAAACGACCCAAATGAGATTGCAGGGCGGCTTGCACCCGTAACCTTTAGAGGTTGGGTTGAATCTGCAAGTTGTTGTAGTATTAAGGGTTGGGCTTTTGATACTCAGAATTATGATGATATTTTGTCGGTAGATATTTATTTGGATAAGCAAAAAATTGGTTCTGCTGTTGCTAATATTGGGTATAGAACAGACTTAGCTTCTAATTATCAAAGTGATAAATTATTGTATAAAACTTTCTGTTTTCCAGTTCCTAAAAATACATTAGATTCCTTTAAAAATGGGAAAGACAAACAATTATACGTCCGTTTTGGTGGAACAATTACGAAATTATTTTCGCCAGAACAACGATATTTGAATTGTAAAAATGGACAGTTATGTCCAGAAGGACAAAATTGTGAGGAAATAAGTTATCAAGATTATTTAGAAGTTGTGTATCCGAATCCAAGTAAGGACAAATATAATTTATCATTATATTCTCTCAAAAAGCAAGTGGCTACGCTAAAATTAGTCGATACACAAGGCACCCTTTTAAAGACCTTTCAATATGATGTGATTAATGGTTTGAATAACATTGAACTTGATGCAACAGGTATGAAGAGTGGTGTTTTGTTACTTTCAATCGGTTTGGAGAACGGTAATAGATTGTTTAAACGGTTGGTGAAAATAGATTAATTTTTGATGTAGGGGCGAATAGCATTCGCCCCTACATCTTTCCTAATTATAAAACGTTGGAAGTTTGTTCCTTAATTTTTTCCAATTCATCTTTCATATTTACCACTATTCTTTGTAAAATTACATCGTTTGCTTTTGAACCGATGGTGTTGATTTCACGACCAATTTCTTGTGAAAGAAAGTTTAATTTTTTTCCATTTCCTTCTTTTAAAACCTCCTTAAAATAGTTCAAATGTGTTCTTAAACGCACTTTTTCTTCCGAAATGTCGTATTTTTCGATGTAATAAATCAACTCTTGCTCAAAACGATTTTTATCAAATTCTTCGTCCCCCACTAATTCTGATACTGATTTTCTTAAACGATCACGAACCGCAGGAATACGGGTTTTGTCCTGTACTTCTGCCTCCGATAAAAGTTCACCAATTTTGTCTATGTATTCTACAAATTTATCAGAGACAATTGCTCCTTCTCGCAAACGAAATGTAGTGCATTCTGAAATGGCATCATTAACGGTCTTTAAAATTTGTTGCCATTCTGATTGTGCTTGTGATTCGGAAGCAACTTCTGTATTGAAAGCGTTAGGAAGCGTTAAGGCAATTTTGAATAATTCTGTCGCATCCGCCCCGCCAAACCCATCGGCAGATTCTTTCAAATCTTTCATATAAGCATTCACTAATGGACGATTGATACTCGTACCTGAGCTGGCAACATCGGAATAGTTTGTAGTAAGATTAAACTCTATTTTTCCTCTTTCTAATGCCTGAGTTAAGAGGTTTCTGATTTGTATCTCTCTAAAAGAAAGGCTTTTAGGGATTCTACAATAAATATCGGTGAACTTTGAGTTTAGAGATTTTACTTCAGCGGTAACGGTCAAACTGCTTGATTCTGAAACAGATTTACCAAAGCCTGTCATTGATTTTAACATTCGTTTTGTGTTTTTTTATTTAATTAACTGCAATTAGTTATTTATTTAAAACATACTCACAATTTCAAGTGATGACATTGTAGAAATTTACAATTAACTAATTACTAATAATTAAAGATGAAAAATTGAAATTTTGAAATGAAAAATCAATCTCTTAATGGGTTGATTTTAATGCAAGTTACGTAAAAAAGAGCTATAAGTTGAATGGGTTAAATTCAACTTATAGCTCTTCATTATCTTAACTTTTATGATTACTAAATCATTCTAATTTTGATATTACGATACCACACTTTGTTTCCATGATCTTGAAGAACGATATGCCCCTTAGTGTACGTTCCCCAATTAGGGTTATCCTTAAATTTACTTACGGCAATTGCTTTTGTATATTCTTCGCTTCCAATGGTATATTCAATCACCATTCTGTCATTTATAAATAACTTTACATGACCATTTTTTTGTTGAATCATGGCTTTATTCCATTCTCCTACAGGCTTCACGTTTTCTGGTTCGTACTTAAAAATGTCATATAAATTACCCGCCCGATGTTTCGAGATTTTCCCGTCTTTGTGTCCGTCATTATCTAAAACTTGAAATTCTGGCCCAGTGTACCAAGAAAAGGGATGTTTTTTTTCATCGTCTTCTTGGGCATTGAAAATAATTCCAGAATTACCTCCCGCTGATATTTTCCAATCAATCGCCAATTCAAAATTTTCATAAACGCCATCCGTCGTAATTTCTCCACCAGCTTTTGAGACTCCACCTTCTTTATAATCATATTCTAACATAATTGAGTTATCAGAAACCTGCCAAGCTCCCGAAGAAAGGTCTTTTTTATAGAAATTCCTCCATCCATTCATGGTTTTTCCATCGAAAAGAAGTTTCCAACCCATCTTTCTTTCTGTGGATGTTAAAGTATTTGGTTTTTGAGCAAAGGCTGAAACAGAGATTAATAATAGAATAAAAATGATACTTCTTTTCATTAGTTTTTAGTTTATCGATAACAGATTTATTTATAAATAACGCCATCTTTCATTACAAAAGATACTTTTCTCATTACTTTAATATCTTGCAAAGGATTTCCATCAGTGGCAATAATATCGGCAATCTTACCAGCTTCAAGTGTTCCTAACTCTTTTTGATTACCAATAATCAATGCAGGAGTAATCGTAGCGGCTTTTATAGCTTCCATTGCTGGCATTCCAGCTTCCACCATATATTGAAATTCGTAGGCATTATTTCCATGAACTGAAACACCAGAGTCCGTTCCGAAAGCAATTTTAACGCCTGCTTTATACGCTTTTGCAAAAGTTGCTTGAACAAGTGGTCCCGTTTCCAAAGCCTTTGGAACAACCAATGGATGATAATAGCCCGGAATTTTTGCAGAATCAGCAACCGTTTTTCCTGCAATAATGGTTGCTACTAAATATGTACCATATTTTTTCATCAATTCGATGCCTTCGTCATCCAAAAAAGTCCCGTGTTCAATGGTTGTAACGCCACCTCTAACGGCTCTTTTTATACCTTCTGCTCCGTGTGCATGAGCGGCAACGTGAAATCCATAATCTTTAGCAGTTTCAACGATTGCTCTAATTTCTTCTTCGGTAAATTGGGGTGCTTTTCCGTTTTTGGCTATACTCAAAACGCCACCCGTCGCTGTGATTTTTATACAATCTGAACCTTCTTTATATCGCTGACGAACTGCCTGACGACACTCATCTACGCCATTTACTACTCCCGTAAGGTATTGACCGTCAAGGGTATATTTGTCAGAAAGTCCGTTTGAAGGGTCGCCATGCCCGCCTGTTGTAGCGATGGTTCTTCCCGAAGTAAAAATTCTTGGACCAATTACTGTTCCTTTATTTATCGCATTTCTCAAGGCGAGATTAACCCCCGAGCCACCTAAGTCACGTACACTCGTAAACCCAGCTAACAAAGTTGTTTTTGCATATTTTGCTGCATCAAAAGCAATGTCTGCTTGATTTTGTTGATAACGTTTCATCTCACCGCCTTTACTGGTTTCGTTTTCAAGATGTACGTGCATATCCACGAGTCCAGGCATGACTGTTTGGGTTTTCAAATCAATAACTTTATCCGTTCCAGTAGGAGTGGAGAATCCTTTTTGAATCGCAGTAATTTTTTTCCCTTCAACCACAATTGTCATTTGAGTTTGGGCTTCATTTTTAACGGCATCAATGAGTGTTCCACAGTGGATAAGGGTTTTTTGAGCAAAGGCAGCAGTCGCTAAAAAGCATATTCCCGCAAGCATTAGTAATTGTTTTTTCATTTGTTGATCTTGGAAAGGTAATCTGTTTCGTAAAAATAGAAAAAGGTCAGGAAAGTCCTGACCTTTTTCTATTTTTAATTTTATCAAACGATTCAATGTCCCATTCGGTCAAACAAAAGTTTTGGGTTTGAATCTAATTTACTTCCTCAAAATGCTTCTGCGATAAAGAAATAAAGATTTTGTTGTCCATTTCCAAAGCCATAATCTATTCTAATATTTACATTTTCTTTACGGTTAATTTTAAAACGGAGTCCGCCACCATAACTTGGCAAGAGTTTATTCATACTTATTTCTTTAACTGCACTATTAACACTTCCAAAACCCGCAAAACCAACCAATCCCCAACGTTTAAAGGCTTGCCAACGGTATTCGGCTTGAATTGCTAAAAGGTTTTTATCTCGAAGGCTACCTACGTAATACCCCCGCATAATCATATCCCCGCCTAATAATCCTAATTCATTAAACGGAACATTACCAGAAGTCAAATAGCTGTAAGCCTGAAAAGCTAATACATCCTGACGGTGCTGAAAAGGGCGATAAAATTTCCGTAAATCAACCTGCCAACGTTGAAAAGTATGAGAACTACCTGTTAATTGATTATGAAATGAATAAATTATTTGAGCATAAATTCCTGTGGAAGTTGTCAGAACGTTGTCACGAGTATCATACTGATAAGATATATTTAGTCCTGAAACCTTTGACCCATTTTTACCTACAAAACTGCTATTTTCAAAAACTCCATTTCCCGCACCTATCACATTATACATATTGAAATATCGCCAACCCAAACCCGCAAACGACTGTTTCCCAATTTTACGATAAGAGAGATTATCAAAACGCAACAATTCATACGTAATGGCTTCTTCATTCATAGATTTTGCTTCACTTCCTATTCCGTAAAAAAGTACAGGAAAGCGACTATAACCGTAATATCCCACAAAATAATATTTTTCCTTATTAGTAAAAACTTGATAATTATGCTCAAACATTATCTGATTATTCAATGAATATTGTAGAAAAACAGCAGTATTTGAAACTCTTGTGAGAGAATCTCCTTCACCTCCAGCATTAAAAAATCTTTTTACGCCAGCCCCAACCACCCAATTTGTCTCGGGCATGTAAAAAGTAAATGGTGCTATAAGGTATTTGTTTTCCGAAAAGAAACGAAGAGTTTTAGATTTAGATTGGCGTGTAGAAACTTGAAAATCAGTGGCTTGTGACTGAAAATAGAAGGTTAAAATAAAAATAAATAGTAGTATTTTTTTCATTAATTAAATTTAAGATTTCTAAGTATTAATATTTAAAAAACCCTAAATTGATAGGTTATTAGCCGTCCGACGGTAGTCAAACGGCTAATCCAGCAATATTGTTTAATAAAGTATCCAACAAATTAAAGTTTTCAAACATCAGTAATTTTTCCAACATTTGAAGTATTTATTGGGATAAAAAACCCGTTTATGCTCCTTGATAAATCACTTTTTGAGCTTTCTTCAAAATGTATTTTCTAGCATTTGAAAGCTCAAAACCGCTTCCTTTCCAAGATGATTTTCTTCCTTTTCTAGTTAAGACTACGCTGGATTCTGTCATAGGAATAAAAATTTCAGCTTTTCGTTTGTCATCACTTAAAATTACAGTAACAAACGTAGAATACGACTGTTTTGGTTCGACTTCATTTAATCGAATTTTTTGCTCAAAAAGCCTTACGCAATCATTTTTAAGGATAGAAAAAGTATAGCCTGCTGAGGGTTTACAACCATGTTTATCGGTATCACCACCAACCACGGGAGGCATAACTTCAGTAGGCTTTTCTGCTGTTTGACCGTACGATAATTTCGATGCTAATCCGAAAATTAGTATGAAATAAGTAATTTTTTTGTTCATAATCATGAATTTTTTGAGTTGAAGATATTAATTTAAAATGAAAATTTTTTGTAGAAACGCAATTTCTTATGATTGTGTTTTCGCCTGTGTTTCCACAGATAATTCTAAAGAAAAATTGAATTTTCTTATTGTCTTTCCAGTATATAATTTTAGGTTGGAACGTATTATTCTTACCAAAACTTTACTCCCGACAGACGATTCATTTCCAATTTCGCCAAAGCCATTTGATACTGATATTGTAACTGAGAAAACTGTGCATCTTTCAATGCAGTTTGCGTTGCTTCAATCTCTACATTTGTTAATACACCATTTTGGTAACGTGTATTGGCTAACTTAAGAGCATATTGTGCTTGGAAAACATTTCTTTCCGATAAATCCAACTTATTTTTGGCTGAATTATAATCATTTTGTGCCGCTTCCAAATCACGTTTTAAGGCTTGATTTGTCACATCAACTGAATATTTTAACATCTCACGGTTCAACTTGGCAACTTCCGTTTGGTATGCCCCACGATGTCCTGTATAAACAGGTATTGTCAATTTTACCCCTACGACTGAGTTTAATTTAAAATCATCCGTAAAATTAGGCTGTTCACCATTAATTCTTGGAACATATCCATTTTTAACACCCACTTGAGCATTAGCCGCTAAGTTTGGCAAGGCACTCATCTGAGCAATTTTTACATCACTTGCTGCAATTAAATCTCTGTCTTTCAGCGTTTTGAGATCATAATTATTGGTCTGTGCTTGGTTCAAAGCACCCTCCACTGATAAATCAGCCGTTCCAACATTGAAATCTGTTCCTGCTGGAATCAAGCTATGAGCATCCTTCCCGATTAGCGAAGACAAATAAATATATTGTCGTTCTAATTGGGTTTGTAAGTCAGTCAAACGTGATTCTGCATTTTTATAACGAACTTGAACCGAAACTTGGTCATAATCTAAAGCATCGCCTTGTTTTAAACGATTACTAATAATCTTACTATTTTCATCCACCAATTTTAACTGTTCTTTTTGAACTTCTATGGCTTTTTGAGCATAAATTATTCCGTAAAAAAGATTGGCAACTTGATAAGCATAAACGGTTTTCAAGCCTTCTACACCGGTTTTTGCCAATTCAGTTTCCAATTTTGATTTCTCAATATTAACAAACTGTTTACCCCAATCATAAATCACATAATTACCGCCAATGTTAGCATTGTAATTCATATTTGGTTGAAATTGGATGGAAGAAGTCCCAAATTGAGCTTTGGCAACGGGGTCAAATCGAGTGACACCAATTTCTGTTGAAATCTGAGGTTTGAGAGCCGATTCTTGAATTTTTGTTCTGAAATCTCCCATTAAAACCATTTGTTGCTGCTCTTTAATTTTCGGAGCATATTCAATGGATGCACGCACCAATTGATTAAGCGTTTCATTTGATTTTTCTTGTGCGTAAGTTTCTGAAAATAAAAAAACGAAAAGAATTATGTAAAGGAATATGTGTTTCATCTTGATATAATTTAAAACGAAAATACGTTTTACTAATAATTGAGAATTGTTTACTGATAAAAAATTAATGACTTTCTGCCGCTGCCTTAGCCGCCTTTGCCGCTTCTACTGGTGAAACTTTTTTTGCTCTAAGCAAAAATAAAAATGGGAAAATGACAATGAAAAATATGGAGACTAAACGGAAAGTATCCAAATAAGCTAAGAAATACGCTTGTTTAACTACCGTCAATTCCAACTGTTTGTAGGCCATTGAAGTAGCATTGAAAGCGTCGCCCGTTAAGTTGGTCATATTACGAACCATATTGGCTAATCTTTCATTGAAAAGTGGATTATCAGGTGTCATATTTGCCATTAAATCCGAACGATGTTGAGCTGTTCTATTCGTTACATAATTGTTGGCTAAAGCAATACCAAAAGCTCCTCCTAATTGTCGAATCATATTCGTTAAGGCAATTCCTGCCGGATATTCCGATGGTTTTAAACCTGCTACTGCTTGACTAATAAGGGGTAATTGCAGTAAGGCAATCCCAATAACTCGGCATAATTGCATGGGGAAAAAGTCCCATCTGCCCATGTCTGTTGTGGCGGTGCCAGAATAAAATCCAAAAATAATAAAAAATAGCATTCCAACGGTCATAAATGGAACAGGATTGGCTCCCGCTCCCATTCGTTTACCAATAATTGGAAATAAAAATACGGCTATTAATGTCGGATAAGCCAAGGATAAACCCGTTTCTAAAGCTGTAAATCCATTTATTCGTTGAACCATTACGGGATAAACGAAGACAGAAGTAAATAATCCAAAACCAGCAACAAGCGTAAATACCGAGGAAATAGCAAAGGTTTTATAATTAAAAATTCGCAGATTAACCACTGGATGATCAGTCGTAAATTCTCTCCAAACAAAACCAACAATTCCAATAAACGCCAAAATTGATATAGTAATAATTTGGCGGGATTCAAACCAATCTTCTGATTCTCCTTTTTCTAAAACATATTGCAATGCTCCAATTCCTAATACTAAAAGCATAATACCTAAATAATCGATAGTGATTTGGTCTTTTTTCTCGCCCTCCCCAACTTTTCTATCAATAAACAAAATCGTCAAAATACTGGCAAGAATACAAATTGGGATATTTACATAAAATATTTGTTCCCAGCTATAATGTTCAACAATATATCCACCCAAAACTGGCCCCATTGTTGGGCCTAAAACAATTCCCATACCGAATAATCCAGAGGCAATTCCACGATCTTTTGCATCAAAAGCATCGAATAAAATAGCTTGTGAGGTTGAAAGTAAAGCTCCACCGCCAATACCCTGAATAAATCGCCAAAGTACTAATTCCCAGAGACTATCAGATGCTCCACAGAAATATGAGGCAATACCGAAAATTATCATTGAGGTTAAATAATAAGTTTTTCTGCCAAAATATTCTCCTAAAAAACCCGTCATTGGAATGATGATTACGTTGGCAATAGCATACGACGTAATAACCCAAGCAATATCCTCAATGGTCGCCCCTAATGCCCCTGAAATTTGAGTTAGGGCAACATTGACAATCGTAGTATCGAGCAGTTCCATGATGGCTGCCGTGATAGTCGTAAGTACGATAATATATTTTTTCATCCCTTATTTCTTTATAGGCACACTTACTTCCAGCGAAAGACCTGCTCTTAACATTCCCTTATTTTTATCTAAATCCAATATTTCAATCTTCACGGGTACTCTTTGTGTAACTTTAACGAAGTTTCCAGAAGCATTATCAGCGGGTAAAAGAGAAGATTTTGCCCCAGTAGCTTCAGAAATTGAAATAATTCTTCCTTTCAAAATCTTGTCAGGATAAGCGTCTAATTTTAGTTCTGTTTCATCACCAATTTTAAGGTTACTCATTTGTGTTTCCTTAAAATTCGCCACAACCCAAAAGGAAGCATCTTGAACAATTGTCATTAACGGCTGGCCAGCTTGAATAAATTGCCCTGCTTCCACATTTTTCTTGCCAATTCTTCCAGAAGAAGGTGCATATACTTTTGAATAAGACAACCGCAATTTTTGTTGCTCAATTTTTACTTTCTTTATTGCAATCGACGATTCAGCTTTATGAAGTGCTGCTTGAAGAATAGGCATTCTTGATTTTGCCGTTAAAATATCTTCCTGACCAGCATCATATTGTGCTGATAAAATTTCAGCATTTGATTTGCTATCGTCACCCTGTTTACGAGTTATGGCATTGTCAGCCAATAGATTAGCATCACGTTCAGCATCTTTTTTAGCTTTTTCTCTGCGTAAATAATTTGCCTTTAAATTCGCATTTGCCGAACTTATCGTAACATTTAAGTTGCTGATATTTGCTTTTGCATTTTCAATATCGGTTTGAGCTTGACTTAAATCAGCATTTAATTCATCCAACACTAAATGGGCTTCGTCAGTATCAATTTCTGCCAAAACTTCATCTTTTTTTACCACGTCATAATCCTTCACATTAACTGATTTTACATAACCCGCCATTCGAGGCAATACAGGCACAAAATATGTTTCAATCTGGGCATTATCAGTGTCTTCGTGCGAAACGGAATATTTGTATTTTTTGTAACCATAATAGGCGGCAACTCCAATTACACATATAAGAATTACTTTTGGAAGATACTTTTTGATAGGATTTTCTGTTTCCATGATAAAATAAATTGTTGATTTAAAATTTGCTTAGGTTCAGATAAACCATTTTGCGTAATATCTATAACTGTAATACTTAAAAGTAGTAAACCTTATTGACGACACAAATGTATGACAAGTTTAAATAATAGTCAAGTATATTGACTATTATTTTATTTTATTTATCTTTGTGTCTAACACGAAAAAAACTCAATATGGAATCTGATAAAATAGTAGAAATAAAGACATTTAAAGAAGGTAAGAAACGCTTATTAGGGCGTTTATTAAATAGATCGTATCGATTTATGAGTGAAGTAGCGTCTGAATTTTTGAGAGGAAAAAAGTATACCGATTTTCGAGTGGGTCACATTATGGCTTTGGTTCACATTGATATTGAAGGGGTTACTGTCAATACTTTAGCCCTCAGAGCAGGAATTACGAAGCAAGGAATGAGTAAAGTAATCAAAGAATTATCGGATAGCGGTTATGTTATTGTAGAAAAACATCCATCTGATGCTCGGTCAGTTATAGTAAAATTAACGGAAAGGGGTTATGATGCACTTTTAGAATGGAAGCGTTGTACAGAATTTATTGATAATAAATTTACGGAAGTATTAGGGACAGAGCGTTTAGAGCAACTAAAAGATATTTTAGGAGTATTAGTGGATTATTATGAAAATGAGTCAGAGTTACGATTTGATGCCTTAAATATGAGCTGTATTTTGCCTCATAAATGAGTTGTTTATGCTCAGAATGTTTTGATAGCTATACAGGAGTTTTACTGATTCTTGATTTGAATGATAATATTCTGTATTCTCAAAACTTACTTATGAATATTATAGGGCAAAAAGTCATCAACATTTGTTCCGTATCGATGTAAATCCCGAATGATTGTTGAACTAATTGGAGCTAAATGAGGTGTAGTTATTAAAAAAACTGTTTCTAAATTTTCTACTAAATATCTGTTTACTTGAGCAATTGAGTTTTCATATTCAAAATCTGTTGTATTTCTGAGCCCTCTCACTAAAAAATCTGCTCCCATATCTTTAGCAACATTGGCAGTTAAATCATTGTATGAAACCACTCTAACCGATTTTCCTTCAAAAGTTTCTTCAATCCAAGCTATCATTTTTTCGATTGAAAAATATCTTGCCTTATTAGTATTGTGACCAATTCCAATAATAACTTCATCAAACAGGGTCAGCCCACGCAGTACAATATCTTCATGTCCTTTCGTAAAAGGGTCGAATGAACCAGGGAAAAAGGCGATTTTTTTCATAAAATTCTATAATAATTAATGGCTAAATGGTGATATTTTAACATTGTTCAAATATTGATTAATTACCTGAAAATCTTCTGATTGTTCATTAATATTTCCACAAAGTTTTAGGAAAATTTCATCGGGTTCAATTTCCAATTCGTTCATCGTGAAAAGTATATAATACACTAAATCTTGCGAAGTTTTATAGACAAAACGATTACAAAATTTCAAAATACCATTGGCAGTGATAACCATAGTGAAA
>JACMRQ010000125.1 GCA_014376355.1 Arcicella sp.
TTCCCATCTCGAACAGAGAAGTTAAGCCCAGTGCCGTTGATGATACTGCAATCACATGCGGGAAAGTAAATAAACCCCAAATACATTACAACACAAAGCCCTAATTCATACCAGAATTGGGGCTTTTTGCATTAAACAAAAAATGAAAATAAAAAAAATCCCACTAATACATTAATTATACAATAATATAACTCAAAAAATTCTATATCAAATCACAACTTCCACAACCAAACAAATCCCAATATTACACTTCTAAATTAATGAAAAATAATATTAAAACCCTGCTAAAACTTTCTAAAAAACTTTAAGATTCTATATTTTAGAAAAACTAACTGAAAATAGTCAAAGCTACGATTCGATATAAAATTTAAGTCATTGTTTTTCGTAAGAACAGTTCCATAAGATTGCTAAATTGAGGATGTCATCAATTGTATTTCAGATTTGTTCTTTTATTTGTAATCGTTCACTTTTTGCAATTTCAACCATCCTTTAATAGACTTATTCAATGGTAGAATCTGCTATCATGTGATACTATATTTTTCTCATGATAATAGCGGTTTGAAGTGGTTTATTTTTGGTTTACACTTTTTGCAAGTTTTTGTTTTTAAATGTTTGCACTTTTTCACTGTTTTTCTCAAACCATTGGATTTCAAAATCAGCGGAAAATTCATAGTTTAGACTTGAATGTAAACGCTGTCTATTGTAATTTCCTTCAATAAATTCAAACAAAATACTTCTCAAAATTTGTATATTTTTGTACCCGCCTTTGGGCATTTCTAACCGTGCTACGGTCGCTCTGTTTGAGTCCAAAAGTTTGTATTAATTCTTTTATTTTGTCAGACAAATACTGCCCACCTCTATCTGAATGTATGATTAATCCAAGCTGTATTTTTCTTTTAAGAGTGCTTTTTCCAAGGGTTTTCTAACCAATGACTCTTGCATATTATCGTCTACAGACCAACTAACAATCACACGTGTGAATAAGTCCATCCATGTACATAAATAGCCTAAGCGGCACCCGCCACTCACTATTTTTGGGCATGTAGGTGAGGTCTGATACCCATACTTGATTTGGTTTTGTAGGCTTTGGATGATTCAATAATAAGTTGAAACAAGCCCGTTTTCCATGTTTGCTATCAGTCGTTTTTGGTACAAATTTTGGTGGCTAAATGGCTCTTAAACCGTCTTCACGCATAAATTCGGCAACTTTCTGTCGTAATAGTTTTTTCCTTGTTTAGTCAATGAAGCCTTTATCCTGCGACTTCCATACCGTTTCAGATGTTTCAAAAACTCTTTACGAACTTCGTGCTTGGGTCTGTGATATTTCTTGTCTGAATTATGACTTTCTCCTCGCTTGTATCGGTAGAAAGCAGTTCTACTTACTCCAAATAATGAACATAAAAACTCAACCGAATAATCCTTCGAGAATGATATTATTAACTCAGGAACGCCTGCCGAAACTTTTTTAGTATGTCTCGTTCAGACTGTAATCGAAAGTTCTCTTTTCTGAGTAATTCGTTCTCTGATATGAGTCGGTCAGCGTTCCGATTTAAACTATATGTAATTTGCTCCTCGGAGGTCTTGGTTTTCGTCTTCATTTGCGATTTGCTTTTCCAAGTATACAGAGCGTCGGCCGAATACATTTCGACCAATCCCAAAAGTCTTTGATATTTCATCAATATTCTTACCAGAGTTTAGCTGGGCGGCAATCCGAATCCTGATTATCTTTTCTTTGAAATCAGGCTCGTAATGTGCGTGCGATTCCTTGGTTTTTTTTACGTCCATTTTCTACATTTTTTATGCAAAAAAGTCTGCCGTTTTTTTGAACCACCTAACAAACTATTCTCCTATCATTAATTGTTGTCGTAGTGATTAGTGTAGTAGAGGAATATTTTTTGCTGAAGATATTTTAAGAATAATGTGAGCTACTCGCCTTTAATGATTGGTTTTAAATAATGAATAAAAAGTGATAAATCTGACATTGCGAGGTATGAAGCAATCCGTTGGGTTGATAAAAATATGTTTGAAAGCTATTCGTCGAAAGTGGTTAAAACTCTTGACCTACAAGCAAACATATTATTTCTTTTTTGCAATCACAAAGCAGACAAATTTTTATATGAATTTATTCATTTCTTGAAATTCAATCAATGCTATTGGGCAAAGCCTCTTTATTCCGTATTTTTGTGAAAATTTTATTTATCATTACAATTTGGCAGAAATTATGAGTTGATAGCTTTATCAATTTGGAGAAACTATTAACCAATAACTGCTTACTTACAACTGATGTTAAGAACTCACAATAATGGCGAACTACGCCTCAACCATATAAATCAGACCGTAACCTTATGCGGTTGGGTACAACGCTCTCGTGATAAAGGCGGTATGATTTGGATTGACCTCCGTGACCGCTACGGCATCACGCAATTAATGCTCGAAGAAGGCAAAACCCCCAAAGAAATCTTAGATTTATCCCGTACTTTCGGACGTGAATTTGTTATTTCTGCTACAGGATTAGTCGTTGAACGTCTCTCGAAAAATGATAAGATTCCTACGGGAGAAATTGAAATTAAAATTACTGAACTCTCGGTATTAAATCCTGCCAAACTTCCTCCGTTTTTAATTGAGGATGAAACTGACGGTGGCGATGATATCAGAATGAAATATCGTTACCTTGATTTAAGAAGAAATCCTGTTCGTCAGAATTTAATATTGCGTCATAGCGTAGCAAAAGCAACCCGCCAATATCTTGACAATCAAGATTTTATTGAAGTAGAAACCCCAGTTTTGATTAAATCAACACCCGAAGGAGCAAGAGATTTTGTGGTTCCTTCACGGATGAATCCAGGAGAGTTTTACGCTTTGCCACAGTCGCCCCAAACCTTCAAACAGTTATTGATGGTATCAGGTTTTGATCGATATTACCAAATCGTAAAATGTTTCCGTGATGAAGATTTACGAGCCGACCGTCAGCCTGAATTTACCCAAATTGACTGCGAAATGTCTTTCATCGAACAAGAGGATATTCTCAATATGTTTGAGGGATTAATTCGCCATCTTTTCACGCAAGTAAAAGGTTTGGATTTGGGCGAAGTTTCCCGAATGACCTACGCACATGCCATGAAATTTTATGGTTCGGACAAACCCGACATTCGTTTTGACATGAAGTTTGTTGAGCTAAAAAGTGAAGAGGTTGATTTAGTTTCGGGAAAAGATTTTGTCGTTTTTGATTCAGTGAATACCGTTGTTGGCATTTGTGCCAAAGGTTGTGCCGAATATACTCGTAAGCAAATGGACGAATTGACAGATTTTGTAAAACGTCCTCAAATTGGAGCGAAAGGCATGATTTACCTTCGTTATAATGCCGATGGAAGTTTAAAATCGTCGGTAGATAAATTTTATTCAGAAGAAGATTTAAAGATATGGGCAGAAGCCTTTGGAGCAGAGAAATCGGGATGCCGACCAGGTGATTTAATACTAATTCTCCCTGGCGATGGCAACAAAGTTCGTAAACAATTGAATGAATTACGCTTAGAAATGGGTAATCGTCTCGGCCTCCGTGACCCTAAAAAATACGCTGCTCATTGGGTTGTTGATTTTCCATTATTAGAATACGGCGAAGAAGATGACCGCTGGTTTGCGATGCACCATCCTTTCACAAGTCCAAAACCAGAGGATATGAAATATTTGGAGACAGGTGAATTAGGGAAAATCAGAGCCAATGCCTACGATTTAGTAATTAATGGCGTTGAAGTAGGCGGTGGTTCAATTCGTATTTTCCAGAAAGAATTACAGGCAAAAATGTTCAGTGTCTTAGGATTCACAGATGAAGAAGCTAAAAACCAATTCGGATTTTTGATGGATGCTTTTGAATATGGAGCCCCTCCACATGGTGGTTTAGCTTTCGGTTTCGATAGACTTTGTTCATTATTTGGCGGTTCAGATTCCATCCGTGATTTTATTGCCTTCCCAAAAAACAACTCAGGAAGAGACGTAATGATTGATTCACCTTCAAGAATTGATGATAAACAATTGAATGAATTGAAAATTCGGACGGTGGTTTAAGGATTTTTAGTACAGTTTAATAGCACGTAGATAACTTGTGTTTTAACACAGTTCATCTGCGTGCTATTCTTTTTTGCTTTATTCAAAAACATTCAATACCTTCATCTATTACAAAAATCCTTTCTCGAAATATGGAAACCCTCAAATTAGCTATTCAAAATCACATTGCCCACGTAACAATCAACCGTCCCGAGAAAATGAATGCCCTCAATCAAACTGCATGGGATGAGATTAAAGAAGTGTTTGAGCATCTTGATGAAAATGAAGACGTGCGAGTAATTGTTTTGGAAGGCGGAGAATCTAAAAATTTCTGTGCCGGTATTGACCTTAGTTTGTTAATATCAGTTTCTCAAAATAATATAAAATGTGAAGGGCGAAATCGGGAGAAATTACGGAAGAATATACTTAAATTACAAGCCCCAATCAATGCCATCGAAAACTGTTCAAAGCCCGTTTTAGTGGCAATTCATGGCGGTTGCATCGGCGGAGGAATTGACCTAATTTGTGGTTGTGATATGCGTTATTGTACGGACGATGCTTATTTTACGATTAAAGAAATTGATATGGGCATGGTCGCAGATTTGGGAACGCTCCAACGCCTACCTAAACTTATAAACGAAGGTATTGTGCGTGAAATGGCCTACACAGGACGCAACGTGGACGGGCGTGAAGCTGAAAGGATTGGTATGGTAAACCGTTCATTTTCAGACAAATCTATCATGATGACAGAAGTAATGAAAACTGCCGAAACGATTGCCCAAAAATCTCCGTTATCTATCAGAGGAACAAAACATATTCTCCTCCACACTCGTGACCATTCCGTTGCTGATGGACTCAATTATATGGCAACTTGGAATGCGGCAATGTTACTATCAGCGGACTTACAAGAGGCTTTTGAGGCGAAAATGGGGAAGAGAGATGGGGTTTTTGAAGGGTGAAAATAATGTTATCTATTTGCTTTAAATAGCTGTTGCTTCTAAAGCCGTTTATCCTATTACGAATGACCATCAGTACAACAGGCTAAATGATATTCATTTCCCTCATATCGCAATTATTAAAACTAAGGAATTTTTAGAATTAATAAAATCCTTGACACGGTAAGTATTGAGCAGAAAACACCTTTAAATGAATTAGATTTACAAGAATTCGTATTTTTACTTATCTGAATTATCAATAAACCTTCATGACCTCACAGTCAAATGCTAACTAACTTACAAATAAAAAACTACGCTCTCATTGAGCAATTGGATTTTGCTCCTGATCATGCCTTGAACATCATCACAGGCGAAACGGGTGCGGGGAAATCCATTATGTTGGGAGCAATTGGCTTGTTGTTGGGCAATCGTGCCGATACTCGCACACTCTATAATCCGAGTGAAAAATGTGTAATTGAGGGCGAATTTAATATTTCGGGATACATCATTCGGAGTATTTTTGAGGAAGAACAATTGGATTATGAAGAACATTGCATTATTCGCCGTGAGATTTCTCCACAAGGGAAAACTCGTGCCTTCGTGAACGATACGCCCGTAAATTTGGAAACCCTCCGCAGGGTGACATCGCAATTGATGGATGTACATTCTCAGCATGATAATTTGTTATTGGGGGCGAACGATTACCAACTCCAAATTATAGATACTTTTGCTCAAAATCACATTTTTTTAGATAAATATAGAGCTGATTATCAAGTATATAACAAATCTTATCGTGAACATGAGCTGTTATTAGGTGAATCTAAAGAGTCTAAAAAAGAGTTTGATTACAATGCATTCCTTTTAGATGAATTACAAAAAGTTAAACTTAAGGGAAATGAATTAGAAGGTTTAGAATTAGAGTTAAATAAACTCGAAAATGCCGAGGATGTTAAGTCTAAATTGTTATTAACAACCAATTATTTGAATGCCCCAGAGCAGTCAATTATTACCTTTATGACCAGTGCAGTTGCTAATTTTAACGTAATTAGTAGCTACGGAACACAATATGAACAACTACGTAACCGATTGCAGAGTTGTTTAATTGAACTGAAAGATATTACTATTGAAGTAGAATCAGAGGCAGAAGAAGTAGAATTAGATAACGAAAAAATATCTATTATTCAACAACGGCTTGATTTGTTGTATAATTTACTACAAAAACACCAAGTCAAAACTGACCATGAATTGATGGTAATTCAAAGTGAATTAGAGAAAAAAGTCAGTAAGGTTTTGAACATTGATGAAGCTATTGAAAAAGCCAAAGCTCAAGTAGAAAAGTACGAAAAAGCGATGCTAAAATCTGCAGAAGCTTTATCAAAATCTCGCATCGCTGTTCTACCAATTATAGAAAAACAAATTTCGGATTTATTGAAAGATTTAGGAATGCCAAATGCCAGTTTAAATATTAATAACGAAATTATCAAACCAACACCTAATGGAGCTAATATCATTAATTTGTTATTTTCAGCAAACAAAGGAATTAAGCCACAACCTATAAAAAATGTAGCTTCAGGCGGTGAATTTAGTCGTTTAATGTTGGCGATAAAATATATTTTAGCTAATAAAAGAGCCTTGCCAACCATCATTTTTGATGAAATTGATACAGGTATTTCGGGTGAAGTTTCGATAAAAGTAGGCAATATGATGCGTGAAATGAGTCGAAGTCATCAGTTGATTGCCATTACGCACTTGCATCAGATTGCGGCACAGGGTTCTGCCCATTATTTTGTGTATAAAGATAATTCTTCTGCTAAAACTGTTTCCCGTATCAGGAAGTTAAATAATGATGAACGTGTAATGGAAATTGCCCAAATGATTGGTGGTCAAAATCCTTCAAAAGCCGTTGTGGAAAACGCAAGGGAGATTTTGAGTAAACATTTAGTAGATTTGACAAATTATAAATTGGATTTATAAATATGGAATAATACGCAGATAAAGTAGATTTCTTACTTTTTGGAACAAGCTTTAAAACACTGTTGAAACAATAATTTCAGATAATTATGAAAAAAATAATAATCACAATGTCTCTTTTTTCCTCATTAACGGCCTGTCAAAAAAATGCGGAAGATAAGCAAAAGTTAATGATTAGTGAGGTCATGGCGGTGCATGATGAAGTGATGCCTAAGATGGATGACATCATGTCTTTGAAAAGTAGCTTAGATTCTGCCATCAAAGTTTCGCCTGATTCTGCTAAAGCTAAAGAATTATATGTTGCCTTAGATTTGGCGGATAATCAGATGATGGATTGGATGGAGAAGTACGATTCTGAGTCTGTAAAAGGTAAATCAGAAGAACAAATTAATAAATACTTCGTCGATCAAAAAACCAAAATAACAGAAGTTAAAGTACTGACTGTGAAGAGTATTGAGGAGGCCAAAGTTTTTCTGGGGAA
>JACMRQ010000126.1 GCA_014376355.1 Arcicella sp.
ATAACCGTTATAAGTAACTTTAAGCTGTCCTTCTTTTCCTTGTTTGGTCGTAATAATAACAACGCCATTTGCCCCACGAGCACCATAAATTGCAGCCGAAGAAGCATCTTTTAATACTTGCATTGATTCTACATCGTTCGGGTTAAAGTCATTTGCTCCTTCAACGGGTACGCCATCAATCACAAATAATGGCGTATTATTGCCAAAATTACTAATACCACGGATTTTAATTTGAAGACCAGCACCGGGTTCTCCATTACCTTGAACAGTTACTCCAGCTACTTGTCCTTGTAAAAATTTTGCCATATCGGAAGTTGCCGTTTTTTTAGCATCCAATACTTTAACAATCCCTACTGAACCCGTCAAATCTTTTACTTTTTGAGTACCATAACCCACCACAACCACTTCAGATAATTCTTTAGTATCATCAGTAAGCGTTACGTTGATAATACTTTGATTACGTACTTGGAGTTCTTTAGTTGTGAACCCAATGTAAGAAAATACCAAGGTCGCATTTGATTGAGAAGCTGGAATTGATAATTGATAGTTTCCCTTTGCATCGGAAGATGTACCAATATTTGTTCCTTTTAAGCTGATATTAACGCCAACGATTGGGGCATTATTCTCATCCGTTAGTTTGCCAGAAACACCCTTAGTATTACCAATGGATGCTTTTTGAGCAAGCGAGAAATTAATGAAAAAAGGTGAAACTACACAAAATAATAATATCAATAAAGTTAAAAAATTACCTAAAGATTTCCTGTTATTATTTTGTGCATCCTTTTTAAGTGGACAATGTGCTTTCATAGATTATCATTTTTAAGTTTGAAATTATTTTGGATGGGGAATAAACAAAAATTACTATTTGAGTCTGGAGATTTAAGTAAACTCCTTTTTAAAATCGATTTTTTCATTTCATAAGCAATAAAGTTAATAGTGTTAAATTGACACAATTTATGAACGCAAAAATAGTTTTTTTTAATAAAGTTTATAATATTATTAATAGTGTTAAATTGACACAATTAATATTTCTTGACAATATTAATACTTTTTATTTGAATTATACCAATTTCTAAAATGATTATTTTTTCAGTATTTTAAATTGTAGATGTAAAGCAACATTTATAACATTTAAAAATTTTAAATTACCGTGTAATTATATCCCAAAATTTGTCTCTCTTAATATTCTCTTAATAATTTCTTCATAAACAATACTATACGTTCCCTCATTCTTCACATTCTAATAATATTTCACTTAAAGTAAGGTTAAAGCCTGTTGGTAATTTTGTGGAAAATAAAAACCCAATAAATTCATGAGAAATATTTTACAGTTTACATTTGGAGATATACTTCTGAGGTTAATATCCAGAATTTTCCTGCCAATATTGTTTATTCTTTTCTCGTTTGTAAGTAATGCCCAAGACCGTATTGTAACGGGGAAAATTACCGACAAAACTGATAATTCACCCATCGCAGGGGCAACCGTTAGAATTAAAGGAACAGAGCGAGGAACTACGGCAAGTGCTGATGGAACTTTCAAAATAACGGTTGCACAGAACGTTACCCTACAATTTTCTTTTATCGGGTTCTCTCCGCAAGAAATTCAAGTTGGTTCAAAATCGGTAATTAATGTGGTTTTGAATGAAAATGTTCAAGAACTTCAAGAGGTTGTAACAACGGCTTTGGGTATTTCAAAAGAGCGAAGGAGTCTAACAAGTGCAATTCAAACGGTGAAGGGTTCGGACTTAGTGAAAGCTCGTGAACCAAACCCAATCAATTCATTGGCTGGTAAAGTAGCAGGATTAACAATTGGAGCTTCGGCTGAACTTTTAGGTCGTCCAAATGTGGTTTTGAGAGGAAATACTGACGTTTTATACGTAGTGGACGGTGTGCCAATTAATTCGGATACTTGGAATATTTCAGCCGATGACATTGAAACTTACTCAGTTTTGAAAGGAGCAAATGCCGCTGCTTTGTACGGTTTTAGAGGAAAAAATGGCGCTATTTTAATTACAACTAAAAAAGGTACCAAAGATAAACGTGGTTTCTCGGTCGAGTTAAATTCTTCGACCATGATTGAGAGTGGTTTCAACGCCATACCGAAAGTTCAAGACCTTTATGGTGCTGGTGACCACGGGCAATACTCATTCGTTGATGGTAAAGGGGGTGGAACTAATGATGGTGATTATGATATTTGGGGTCCTAAATTTGACCCAACGGGCAATAAAAAAATTGCTCAGTACGATAGTCCAATTGACCCTTCAACGGGAAAAAGAATTCCAACACCTTGGACGGCTCGTGGAAAAGATAATTTGACCCGTTTTTTAAATAATGGTGTTTTGGCAAATAACAATATTGCCATTGCCAGTTCCAACGAAAAGGCGGATATTCGTTTCTCAATGTCGCATAATTATCAAAAAGGAATTGTGCCGAACACACAATTAAATATCGTAAATTTTAGTGTGAATGCAGGGATTAATTTCTCGAAAAAATTGCGTTTGGAGACTAATTTAAACTATAATCGTCAATTTACTCCAAATATTCCAGACGTTAATTATGGTCCAAATTCATTGATTTATAACATGACAATTTGGGGTGGTGCAGATTGGAATGTGGATGATATGCGTAATTACTGGCAAGCTGGTAAGGAAGGCGTTCAGCAGATTTATGCTGAATATCAACGCTACAATAATCCATATTTCATGGCGTATGAATGGCAAAGAGGACATTATAAAAACGATATTTATGGATATGCTTCTTTGGATTATAAAATCAGCGATAATTTATCGGTAACTGGACGTACATCTATAACAACTTACGATATTTTCCGTTCTGAAAAATTTCCTTATTCGGCAACTGTTTACGGTCGTGAAGAAGGCAAAGGCGATTATCGTGAAGATAAAAGGTCATTATTTGAGAATAATACGGATGTTTTGTTAAAATATAATCAAAAATTCAATAATACTTTTGACGTGAAAATTTGGGCAGGTGGAAACATTCGCAGTTTCAAATACAATTCAAGTTATACGCTAACTGATTATTTGAATACGCCTGGAGTTTATACTTTCTCAAACTCATTGAGAGCCATTAAAGCGTTTAGTTATTTAGCGGATATGGAAGTGCAAAGCGGTTATTATTCAGCGGATTTATCATATAAAGGTTTAGTAACTTTTTCAACAACGTGACGAGTGGATAAACTTTCGACCTTACCAAAAGGCAACAATACTTTCTTTTATCCATCCTTTGGTTTAAGTACGGTTGTGTCTGATTATGTAAACTTCCCAGAAGCCATTTCTATGTTAAAATTTCGTGCTTCTTACGCTAATGTAAAAGATGGTTTGACTCGTTCAACGATTGGCACAAATCCAAGTGGTTCATATCCAATTAATTATGGTGCTGAATATGCTTCTTCTTATGATGGTCCAAATTACGCTAACTCGGTTGGTTACGGAATTTCACCCGTTTATAATACTAATCCAGGGGCAACTTATTCCGACAAA
>JACMRQ010000127.1 GCA_014376355.1 Arcicella sp.
AAGCAAATGGAATATTGATACCTACAAAATTGCGGTTGACACCTACCGAAACGCCGAAAGCAAGGAACAGAAAAGAGAAATGGAACGCTTAATAGCGGAGATAAAATCTGACTTTAGAAGCGAAATTTCTTTAAACGACCCTAAACTCAAAAAGCTAAGAAAGCTATCTGGCGAATTATTTCAAATGACCCAGCAAACACAACTTTTTGAAATGAGCAAAAAGGAAAATGCCGTTTGGAACAAAAAAGTAACGCAACTCACCGAAGAAATCAAAAAGTTAGAAACAGAAATTGAAGATATAAAAGCCAACAAAATATTTGAAAACGCTTTTGAATGGCGTTTTGAATTTCCTGAAGTATTAAATGATGATGGGGATTTTGTAGGATTTGATGTGGTGATTGGGAATCCGCCATATATCGGAATTGAAGATATAACTTGGGACTATCGTAGATTTTACGAAACTGTATATAAAACCGCAACTGGCAGATTTGATTTATATTCTCTCTTCATTGAAAAGGCAATGCAAGTAAAACAACCAACAGGTGTGTTCACTTACATTATCCCAGGAAAGTTCTTGAATAATAAACAATTTGTTACAGCCCGAAAAATAGTTTGCGATAATCACGGAGTAACAGTTGTGAAGATTGATGGAAAGGTTTTTGAAGATGCACAAGTTGATAGTGTAATAGTAGAAAATTATCCTGCCGTTAAATATAAATACAAGGCATTCAAAATTACAATGCAGGAATTACAATCTATTTCTGAAACTGATGTATCAAGCATTTTGCAGGACAAAGAAATTATTTTCAGATTAGAAATTAACACAAAGTTTGATAATCTTATTTCAAAAATCGAAAGCGACACATTAAGAGTAAAAGAAATTGCAGAAGTTAAGGATGGTATTGTAGCTGGTGGAATTAAAGACCTTTTATTCGTTGACAAAAAGATAGACAAGGACAGTCATAAACTTTATTTTGGTAAAAATCTTTCGAGATTTCATTTAGGTAAAACGGCAGTTTGGGTGAATTACAAACCAGAAGAAATGATGAAGCAAGAAATCAAAAGACAGGGTAATAAAAGAACTGGATTATGGATGAGAGACAAAAAGATTTTTGAACGGGATAAAATTATTTATCGTAAAGTTGGCAAAGAACTTATAGCTTCATATGCTGACAAAGGCATTTATTACGAACAAACAATTCATAGTTGCCACATTACAGATAAGAAATTTAAAACAAAATTTGTTTTAGGACTTTTCAATTCTACTGTATTCAAGTTCTATTATCGCAAGACAAATTCACAAGGCGGTGACATTTTTCCACAAGTGAGAATTTCATCGGTTGAAAATCTTCCTTTAAAACTTGCAGACACCAAAACACAAGAAATAATTGAAGCTATTGTTGACCAAATACTGACTAAGAAATCACAAGACAATTCAGCAGACACAACAGAATTAGAAAACCAAATAGACCAATTAGTTTATCAACTTTATGATCTTAACGAAGAAGAAATAAAAATTATAGAAGAAATTTAAAATCGCTTCAACTGGCGCATTCTTCTGAGGGCTAGCAAAGCGTAATAGGAGATTAGTGACTTATTATTCATGAGCACAAGTCGGGGCCTAAGCAAAACCCAATTTACAAAGACTTGCGCTAATAGGGGGTCTTAACTGGATAAAAATAGTGGAGATGTTACAGCAAACAAAAGCAAATTAGCCAATTCATAAGCAAAGGATACATACTTGCGTTAAATGGTGGGTTTACGTTAATTCATTTTTATTTAATTAATTTGATGCTGTGCGACAATGGTTCTGCATTAATGCCATTTCCGCATAAATTAGCCCAGCGTTAGCGGCAAGTGTCACGGACGAATCGACAACTTTAAAAAATTGACGACTAATAAAATATGAATGACCGAGAAAAAATAATCAAAAACTACATAGATGGTTATAACCAGTTTGACATTGACAAAATGGTCTTAGACTTTGACGACAATATTATTTTTGAAAACATTCAAAATAAGGAGACAAATCTATTCTTGACAGGATTGACAGCATTTAGAAAACAAGCGGAACAAGCGACAACATATTTTACTGTGAGGACTCAGAAAATTAGATCATTCAAACATTTTGACGAGAAGACCGAAATTGAAATCGACTACTATGCCATTTTAGCTATGGACTTTCCAAACGGAATGAAGCGTGGACAAGAACTGAACTTAAAAGGAAAATCTGTTTTTGAATTTTCAAAAGACAGCGTTGTTAAATTGACTGACATAAGCTAAGAATCTAGCGCTGCTGTCCGAGATGTTAGCTTGCGCATCTCGAATCTAAAATGAAAGGGATTTGTAATCCGCAAGCTATCTCAAATCTCAAGAACTAACAATTCGGCTTTATTTTAACTCTTTTTCAATCTCAACATTCATGGCTCTAGCACTGGATAAAGCCCAATTATTATTCCTTATAATCTTTTCTAAAACAGTTTCTGCCTGATAATACAATAATTTCATAGGCATTTTGGTTATAGCATAAACCGGCTTAGTGTTTTCAGCGTCAGAGACAATTTTATTCGTTACCTCTATTCTTACTTGCTTAAAATCTTCTTCCATCCTGTGGATTTCAGGTATTGTCTGCTCATAGTAGGTTAGAATGGCTGTTTTCAATGAATCATTTTCAACTAATTCTATCTTACCACTAGATTTAAAACCTTGGTAGCGTCCTTCCTGCAGGTTGCACCATAAATTGGGCAAAGTATAGTTATAATTAAATTTACTATTAACTTTCATTGAGCTGTCTATTGAAGCTTTTGTTTGGCCCCTCCTTCCTTTAAACAATTCACGCATTTGATCAAAAGAGATACTATCATGGCTGTAATGCTTAATATCACTTTGAAGATCCTCATGAAGGCCTTTTAAAAATGATTGTACTTCAGCTTGCTCATGCTTGTGCTCGCTCATACTGTGAAACCAAATAGAGAGCGTGATGGCAAATACAATAATCAGAACTTCTGTAACGACTTCCGTTGCCTTTTGTCTGAATGTATGTGTGGGATGACTCACCTCTTTTAAAATTTTTTTACCGTGTTTTGAAATTTCTTCTTGCATATAAAAGGATGTGATAACCTTTTAGAGGTTACTTTTTTTATATTTTAATAAGTGAGTAATTTATACCAAATCCATAAAATATTCAAATATATTGTCCATTCTTTCTATTTTGTTTGATCATTGGGTGGGATAGCGAATAAAATCTTCCGTTTGATAAAATCGGCAAAATAGCTAGCTATTATAGAAGTTAACTTGTGCATCTTGAAAAAAATGAAAAAGATTGGTAATCCGCCTACTGAAGCAAATCTTCCGAGTGATGGCAAGGAGTGATAGGATACTTGTGCCATTTATCCCCACTAGTGCAAATCTTCTGAAGGCTAGCAAAAAGCAATAGGAGATTGGTGACGATGTTCATTAAAATGAGCACATAGATGTTACAGAGTGCAAGTCAGGCCCTGGCACTCGTTTAAAGCAATAAGCCTTGCGTTAATATGGGGATCAATAAATCAAAGTATAATGATTCGGAGCTATAAAATATTTTAAGAGAACTTAATATGAAATCATAGAATTAGTATTTATATTTAATACACAATGTCAATTTGGTTAATATCAAAAAGTTTAAAACATATTTTCTGAAAAATTTAAATAATATAACAGCATGAATAAAAATCCTTACGAAAAATACACCGATGAAAAACTACTTAAAATTAAATCTTTACTAAAAGGTGTATGTATTGGATTTGGCATTATTGCCCTAATAGCAATCTCTATTATAATTTATATTTTAGCTACAAAAGGGTTTAAGAATATTTCTATTGCTATAATGGTGCCTCTCTTTACTTTGCCATTAGGTTTTACACCTATATTTATAATTTTAAGTTTGATAAACAAAGAGATTAAATCTAGAAATCTTAATTAGAAAGGGCTGAAAATTGCAAAGAAATCAACACA
>JACMRQ010000128.1 GCA_014376355.1 Arcicella sp.
AAAACAACGTTTCCATTAAATTTTGGTAAATGATGCTCTTTCATTACATTCTGAAAATGATATTCAGAAACAAGTTCAAAATTTCCATCCCGATGTAATAATCATTCTTGAGAGAGTAGATACTAATAATAAAATATCCGACAAATTAAGATTTTTCAAACAGTAGTTGAAAAAACGATATTAATTTTACGGAAAAAAGTAGTCGACAATTTGGCATTTTTACCTATCTCAGACTTTAAATTTTGACCATTTTTCCGTAAAATTTAAAAATTGTGTTCTCGGATTTTCTTCACATTTCTCAATTGAATTTTAAAATTTGAATTAAATTTTTGATTAAAATAGAAGAAAGATACTGTAATAGAGATTGTACAAATAATGGGTAATATTTGGGCTAAATCAATCAGAAAGTTCAACCAAGAAATTTGTTGATTTCCGAAATTCTGATAAATTAAAATGATAACTGTTGCGAGATACCCACTAAAATCTGCAAGATAAAATAGGAATCCTACATTCCCTTTTTCTTTTAAAACTGCCAATAAACGGTCAAATAACATTCCATTATAGGGGACATACGCCATGTAAAGCCCAATTCCTAAAAACACTGACCAACCAAAAGAATTTATAGCATGATTTTGGAAGGAAATTGTGGAAATTAGAACCAATAAACTTCCTGTAAAAATCATGCAGTGATTTAACATAAAAGCCGTCTTATGGTCTTTTACGAAATACATTAAAGCGGTTAAAATGCAAATTACTAAACCAATTAAAGATTCCGTTTTCGTGAAAATTGAGGCATCAACAACTCCGATTTCTCGCCAAATTTCCACTCCAAAATTATCCCGGACGTCTCTTAAAATTGTCATTAACACATATACAATTATCAGGGAAATTAATCCAAAACCATATTTTTTTAGAAAATTCTTCCGAGCAACTGAATTCATGGGCAAGCGAACTGAACGCTCTTTCTGGTCGGTTTCCGTTGGTTTTGGGGCAAGCGATAACGCATAGACGGAAATAAGTAATAACGGAAAGAAAATTAATCCCGTCCAAAATGGCATCCAGTATTCATTTATGCCCCTATTGATAAAATACTTACCAATTGATTTTACAATACCCGATGAAACAATAAAACTAATGGCTAAACCTGCACCCAGAATTTCAGTAATCTCTCGACCTTCCAAAAAACTAAAAACTAATCCATAAACCATTCCTAAACAAAGCCCATTCAAAAACATAAAAATACAATTGTAGGGAGGTGTAACTATGGCAAAAAAAAACAAGTTTACTCCTGCAAAAGCAATCATTAGCAGAATATTTTTGGCTCTTTTTTGTGGTAAAACTTCTGATACTATTTTGATTCCCAAACCTTTAGCGGTGGCGTATCCCAGCACTTGAGCGATAACTAAAACAATTTTATAATCAACGCCCCAAAGCGTAATTCCCTGAAAATCCGCCGCCGTGAATGGCTTTCTGAAGGCATACATACAAAAATAAGTACTGAATCCAGCCAAGCCCAAATAAAAGGCTATGAAGTGTTGAGATTGTTTTTGAAGAAAGTTTTGAATTTTATACATGATCATTTTTGCCCACAATGTTAATGACAAAACTTCTTAAAATCTTGACTTTACAATGTCTTAATCATAATTTAACGTATGATTAAAATTTGAAAATTATCTTTGGGAAAAACTCCTAAGAAAATGTCACCAATAGAATTAATAGTTTTCGACATGGCCGGGACAACCGTCCAAGACCGTCATGAAGTAGAAATGTGTTTCCTCGAAGCAGCTTCTCATACAGGATTAGCCGTTACGCCCGAACGAGTTTTGGCATTACAAGGCTATTCTAAAATATACGTTTTTGAACTTCTTTGGACAGAAATGATTGGAGAAAATCACCCTGATTTGATAGAATTTGTCAATAATTCTTATCGTACATTTTGTGAAATTTTAGAAAATCATTATCTTAAAAATGATATCTTTCCAACTGAAGGCTGTTTGGAGATTTTTAATTATTTAAAATCAAAAAATATTAAAATTGCGCTAACAACAGGCTTTTATCGAAAAGTTGCCAATATTATTCTGGGAAAATTAGGCTGGCTCGAAGGTTTAAATTCGCAATATGTCGGGAATAAAAACACAATAATTCAAGTATCTATCGCCTCGGATGAAGTCTTGAAGGGTCGCCCAGAACCATTTATGATTCAAAAAGCCATGAAATTACTGAACGTACACAGTAGTTGCAGCGTAATCAATATTGGCGATACTCCTTCTGATTTAAAATCAGGCATTAGGGCAGGTTGCAGAATGTCTTTGGGGGTTACTAATGGTACACATATACGTTCTCAACTAAGCATCCATAGAAATGATGGATTATTAAGTAATATATCTGAATTAAAGCAATTTATAAAAAATACTGACCACGAATTAATGTATGAAAAAGTATGATTTAATTATTGTGGGAGCGGGCAATTTAGGAACCTTTCATGCCTACCACGCTTTGTTAAAAGGCAAATCCGTTTTAATGATTGAAAAAGATTCTGAACCTGTTGAAGCAACAGTTCGCAATTTTGGACAAATTGTGCCTTCTGGTCAAGCTATCGAAAATTGGTTTGAATACGGTCGTGAATCATTAGGTATTTACAAAAATATTCAAACAAAAACTGACATTACAGTTCGCCAAAATGGAACGTATTATTTTGCTTCGGACGACCAAGAAATGAGCCTTTTAGAAGAAATGAGAGCATTATTTAAATTACAAAATTATGCTTCAACTTTGCTGAATCGAAAATCATGTTACGACCGTTTTCAAAATCTCAATACTGATTATTACAAAGGTGGATTATTCTTTCCAGAAGAGATTTCAGTTGAACCCAGAACAATGGTACATCGAGTTAGGCAGTTTTTAATTCAAGATTTTGGACTTGAGTTTTTGAATAATACAGTCGTCAAAAATTGCGATATAGAAAATGGCATTTGTAAAGTACAAACCTCTGATAATCAATTATTTTACGCTGAAAAAATAGCTATTTGTAGTGGCTATGAATTCAAGATTTTATTTCCCGAAATATTTACACAAAGTCAAATGAAAATCTGCAAACTCAACATGATGCAGACTTTTCCAATGCCTGAAATTAAACTTAATGGAAATATTTTATCAGGGCTTTCTATTCGGAGATACGATAGTTTCAAATCTTGCATTTCATATAATAAACTGAATACTCCCGACTGGCAAAAACCTTATCAGCAATGGGGAATTCATATTTTATTCAAACAAGCCACTAACGGTTCAATCATTATCGGAGACTCGCACGAGTACGCTGATGTGTGTGAAAATGCCAAACTCCCCATTAGCATTGATATGGAAATCAATGAATTAATCCTGAAAGAAGCGAAGAGAATGATGGATTTACCCAATTGGAAAATTCAGAATTATTGGGCAGGATATTACGCACAAGCTGCAAACGATGGAGTTTTTGAACATGATATTGCTCAGAAAATCTATATTTCAACGGGAATTGGTGGAAAAGGAATGACAACTGGAGCAGGATATAGCAGAAAAAGGATTCAAGACATTTTTGGATAAAATGTCTTGAATCCTTTTTAAGGTTATTCATTTCCAAAATTATTTTTCCTTCAAGGGATAATCTTGCAATTTGGCAAAATGATAACCCGCTTTTCGGAGTGCTGGCACAATTTCTTGCATTGATTCAAATGTATTCCAAGCGGGACGGTTGAAGTGCATAATAACAATTGCCCCAGGTTTAATGTGTTTCAAAACACCATCTACAATGATTGATTTAGGCGTTTTCGGTACAGCATCACCCGATAATACGTCAAAACTGATAATCGTAATGCCTAATTGTTTGGCTATTTTGGCACAGGCCTCATCCGTATATGCTGTTGCTGAACGATAAAAAATAGGTCGTCTGCCAGTAATTTTTTCAATCTTTTCGGCATTAGCTTCAATTTCATCAAAAGCATCGGGAATATCCTTGGTTCCGTGGATTCCATACTCACTTTCCCCATCAACAGAGCAAGGTTTGTGATTAAATCCATGATTTTCGATTTCAAATAAAGACTCTTTGGAAAGTTGTAAAAAGGTTGAATAATTAGCATCAATCCATTTTCCAGTAACAAATAATGTAGCAGGAATTTGTTCTTTTCTCAGGAAATTAATCAACTCAGCATCGTATCCATTGGCATTTTTACCTCCACATGCATCGAAAGTAAAGGCAATTGTTTTATTATTGGTAATTAAATCTTCATCCACGCCTTTCACAAATTCGCCCCACTGCCCAGCAGCAGAATGAGCAAATTCTTGCGATACTTTTTCCTTTAAAGCTAAGTATTGAGTATCTTGATAGAGTTTTTCAATAAAAATTCCATTCGGATAAAGATTCGTTTGACTAAAAACTTGTTGAGATAATAGAAATAGAATAGTGGTTATTTTTAACATGATTTATATATGGGTAATGAGACTTTAACTTTGAGAAATAGAGTTGATTAAACACTAACGATTTTACAGGGAATTATTACGTCTTCAGAAAGTGAATAAACGGCACACATTCGATGATAACCATCGGCAATAATTACTTTACCTGAATATCTTACCAAGAGAATTGGAGACATCTTTTCTCCATGTCTGATCTTCTTCTGATTTTCAACTACATGAGAATTACTAACCCCTAATAAAGATAATTCCGAAGCTCTGAAAACATCCTTTGCTTTGAATGTCGCCATCGATGCTTTCTTCAATTTTACGACAATTTCTTTAACTACCTTTTTATCAAAAATTAAGTTTAAATACGATGCAGCCGCTGGATAGTCGTGCTTTTGTGGTGTTTTCAACCAGATTACTTCTAAATTTTCAATTGCTAAATTTGTTGCCATGATGATTTAATTTTAGATTAAATACTGTAAGTTTAAACGCTTGATAAACTATAATAATTGATTGAACTGTGATTTTATGATTGTAAAAATGCAAGTAAACTATCTTTAAACCTATAAATTTCTCCCGCCAAAAACATTCCAAAAATCGGTGCGGTACAATAAATCCAAAAACCTGTCCACACATTTGATACAATTGCCGAGGCAAATGTTCGGGCGGGATTCATACTCATTCCTGAAAAAGGAGCTTCAAAAGTAATAAATAAAGTGATTAAAGTTGCCGTAAAATAGGGCGTAAATTTTGATAATTTAGGATGCTTATTCGTCCATAAAACCGTGGACATAAGCATAAATGAAATTAAAAATTCAGCAAAAAAAGCGACCATTTTTCCCAATGAACTTGGAATAGTAACGATGTAATTAATCACAGGGTGTTTTATAGATTGTGGTAGTAATAAACTAATCAAAATCATACCTAATGCCCCTCCAATGAATTGAAAAACTACATAAAAAATAGCATCAAATCCCTTAATTTGCCTCAACCGCCAAAATATTAATGTTACAGAAGGGTTAATATGAGCCTTAGATTTTTGACCAAAAGGAGAAAAAATAATGAATAATGCCGTTAAACCCATCGAAAGTCCAATCAAAAAACGCCTAATTATTGAGGATTCAATTAAAGAACGAATACGAAAATCTGGGTGGTCAATCAAAATATCAAATAAGCCCGCCGAAAACATAAAAATCCCTAATCCCAAGGCTTCACAGGCATATTTTATAAGTCTATTTTTTGTTAAACGAGGAAGATTTTCAAGCATTCTATTTCAATATTTCCAATAAATATTCTCCTACTCTCAAAGCATTAGCCATGATGGTTAATGAAGGATTGACGGCTCCCGAAGATGGAAAAAAACTTCCATCAACTACATATAAATTGTCCACTTCATGGGTCTTACAATTCACATCCAAAACCGAAGTTTTAGGGTCACTTCCAAATCGAAGTGTACCGCATTGATGAGCAATTCCTTGCAACGGAATCGATTTGCGTAAATACAAAGAATGCGGTACAAAAAAATGTTCTTGTCCGTCCACTTCTTTCAAAATACTCTCCCAACGATCAATCAAACGTTTGAAACCTTCCGCATTATTTTCGGTATAATCTAAATGTATCTCATTATCAATTACTTGCACTCGGTTTTCGGGTGCTGGCAAATCTTCTCCCGTCATCCACCAATCTACCGAATGTTCCGCCATTTCCTCTAAAACTAATCCTGGCGTGAAAAATGGGGCATCACCTGCTAACATATCTTTTTGAGATTTCCCCATTAATTGAATGTGTCCCATCGGAAATGGATAATCTTTTTCTCCCCAATAAAAATCATTCATTGCCATCGTTTTCTGAAACTTTGTGGGATTCAAATGCGTAGAAATTCCCAACATAGCAGCATTTTGATGCTTCATAAAATTACGCCCCACTTGATCAGATCCATTCGCTAAACCATTAGGATGTTGCTCATTGGCAGACTTCAAAAGTAGAACCGCAGAGTTTATAGCCCCCGCTGAAAGAATAAAAATGTCAGCTTTAAATTGAAGTATTTCACCTTTATATTCAGTTTCAACAGCAATAATTTTTTCACCTGATTCATTGGTAATCAAACGATTAGCTTTTGCTTCGGTTAAAAGTGTAATATTCGTATCATCCAAAGAAGGTCGAACACAATTAATGTCTGCATCTGCTTTTGCGTGAATCATACAGGGAAAACCATCACAAGTATCACAACGAATACAAGGGCTGTTGAGCAGATCTTTTTCATCTAATTTTACGCCAATCGGCAAAAAAAATGGATGATGTCCTAAGGCAACTAATTTATCGTGAATTTCTTGAATCCGTGGTTCGTGACTAACGGGGGGGTTTATATATTCTGAACTTCTTGGGGCTTCGGTGGGGTCAATTCCTGATTTACCGTGAACATTATAAAGATTTTCGGCTTCGACATAATATTTTTCAAAATCTTGATATTTCAAAATCCATTCGGGAGAAATACCCCCTGCATGTTGGATTTGATGAAAATCTTTTTCTCGCAATCTGAATAAAGCGGCTCCATAAACTTTGGTATTGCCCCCCACCCAATAACCCGTGCCTGGATGCAAATCTTTATCGCCTTCAGTTTTCCAAACTTCGGTTGTATGATAGCGTTCTTGTTTGAAAACAGCGTCAACGTTCCAGTTTTCTTTTTCACGAGGAAGAAAGGTGCCCCTCTCCAGAACCAAAATTTTCTTCCCTGAATTTTTAAGTTTATGTAGAATAGTACCGCCACCTGCACCTGTACCAATTATAATGATGTCGTAGTTTTCCATGAATATTTTTATCAGAATAAGTTAGAGAATAAATTATTCGTAGTAATTACAAATACATAAACTATTGATTGTCATAAAATTATGTAAATTAATATGACGAATTTAATATCAATTTATCATTTGTAGATATTCAGTAAAATCAAAGAAAGTTGTGTATTCACAGCTTTTAGAATTTTACACATTAATTACGAATGATATTTCATCAAACAAAGTTCATAAAAACTTCTATCAAGAGTGTTGATGAAGGTCAATAGTTTGGTTTGATTGATAGCAATATTTAACCATTTTGACAAACGTAAATTTGAAAGATAATTTTACCATTTATTTACTAAAATCATGAAAAGACTTTCCTTATTCTTTTGTATTACATTACTTTCTCAATCTCTATTTGCTCAACAAACACCCGATTCAACAAAAATTGGACTAACTTTTAACACTGCTCCTTGGTATGCTCGTGTAATGCCCCTTGCGGTTTATACGGGAATTACAGGCAAATACGCCGACAGAATTCCCCAATATCTTGAAATTGGCAAATCTTTTCGAGTAATTGATCTGGGTTTGGCAATAGGAAGAGCATCACAACGCCCAGACAGCACTTTATTCGCAGAAGCCAAAGTAACAATGGACGTGTGTAATTATGGAATTTTCTCTAATGAAATGACTATCGGAGCTGGAAAATTATTCGATAATAACGGTAGTATTATGTTTGAACTTTCCTACACAATATTTGCTCAATTAGGCAAAAAATGGGGATTGGGCTTAGTATCTGGATATTATGATTACACCTCAGAAACGGTGGATAATTCCCGAGTATTTTACGGTTTATTTTTAAGATTTGGCTTACAAAGAACCGACTCTGGAGGCATTTTTAATATCGGGAAAGGACGTGGTAGGTCTGGAAGAGGGAATGGACATGGTAGGTAAATTACACCTCATCGAATGAATGTCCCGAAAGTTGAAATTTTCGGGATGTTTTAATCAAACTTAATTTATATCAATACTTCAATTTTTCTAATTTCGTAATATCAGATATTACCACTTTCCCTTCAATAATTTCTATGAGTC
>JACMRQ010000129.1 GCA_014376355.1 Arcicella sp.
CTCCAAAATACTTTGAAGAGACTTTTTCTATTTTAATAGATTTAATTTAATATCAATGTAACATTCTCTGATTTTGCCTTATTTTTCACTGTTCCTAAAATTGCTCTAACTGCTTCTGCAATGCCTTCGGGGTCAAAACCACATTCTTTATGAAGTTCCATTTGTTCGCCGTGTTCCACAATTCTATCGGGAATTCCGAGACGTTTAAGTTGGGCGGTATAATTATGGTCTAACATAAATTCACCTACAGCTGAACCAAATCCTCCTTGAATACAACCATCCTCTACGGTGATTACTTTATCGTATTTTTGAAAGACTTCGTGTAACATTGCTTCGTCTAAAGGTTTCACAAAACGCATATCGTAATGAGCTGAATTAATGCCTTCTTTTTCAAGCATTTCACAAGCAGTTACTGCATAATTTCCGATGTGTCCAAGGGTTAATATTGCTACGTTTTCGCCATCTTTTATCTTTCTTCCTTTCCCAATCTCCATTTGCTCGAATGGTGTTTTCCAATTAGGCATAACACCCTCTCCACGGGGATAACGTATTGATATACACGATTTTAAATTTTTGAATTCATCTTGAGAAACCGTAAACATAATATCTCGCAACTCTTTTTCATTCATGGGTGCAAAGACAATCATGTTCGGAATACATCGCATGTAGGCTATGTCATACGCTCCATGATGGGTTGGTCCATCGGCACCCGCAAAACCCGCACGGTCGAGACAAAAAATTACGGGTAACTCTTGAATTGCCACGTCATGCACAACTTGATCGTAAGCACGTTGCATGAAGGTTGAATAAATATTACAAAAAACCGTCAAACCTTGGGTTGCCATACCCGCCGAAAAAGTTACGGCGTGTTGTTCAGCAATACCAACATCAAAAGCACGGTCGGGCATTACTTTCATCATAATATTCAGCGAAGATCCCGAAGGCATGGCGGGTGTAACCCCCATAATCTTGGCATTTTGCTCAGCTAATTCAACGATAGTATTTCCGAAAACCTCCTGATATTTAGGAGGTTGTGGGGTTAAGAAAACTTTTTTCTTGATTTCTCCTGTAATTTTATCAAATTTTCCAGGAGCATGCCAAAGGGTTTGGTCTTTTTCGGCAAGTGCATAACCTTTACCTTTCGTGGTGATACAATGAAGAATTTTAGGTCCTGGAATATCTTTCAAATCATTCAAAACAGTAGTCAAATATTCAATGTCATGTCCATCAATTGGACCAAAATAGCGAAGGTTTAATGATTCAAATAAGTTACTTTGTTTCAATAAAGTAGCCTTCAAACCATTCTCAATTTTAGAGACTATATCTTGGGCAGATTTACCAAATTTAGACATTTTACCCAATAAATTCCACACTTCATCTTTCACACGGTTGTAGGTGTGTGAGGTGGTGATATCAATCAAGTATTCTTTTAAAGCTCCTACATTTGGGTCAATTGCCATGCAATTATCATTCAAAATAATAATCATGTTGTTGGGAATTGCCCCCGCATGATTCATTGCCTCGAATGCCATGCCTGCCGTCATCGAACCATCACCAATTATGGCAATATGTTGGCGATTTTTTTCACCCTTGTATTGCGAAGCTACTGACATTCCCAACGCTGCTGAAATTGATGTTGAAGAATGGCCCACGCCAAAAGCATCATATTCACTTTCTTTACGTTTAGGAAATCCTGAAATCCCTCCGTAGAGCCGATTGGTGCTGAAACTA
Source organism: Arcicella sp. (assembly GCA_014376355.1). Taxonomy (GTDB): domain Bacteria; phylum Bacteroidota; class Bacteroidia; order Cytophagales; family Spirosomataceae; genus Arcicella. Next base: position 1,732 of record JACMRQ010000129.1, read on the forward strand.
TCCCGTCTACCCGTTAGGATTTTGTGTCCATACGCTTGGTGACCAACGTCCCAAATCAATTGGTCATAAGGTGTATTAAACACATAATGCAAAGCTACTGACAACTCTACTACTCCCAAAGAAGCCCCAAAATGACCCCCAAACACAGAGACATCATCAATAATATACTGACGAAGTTCATTACAAATTTGGAGTAATTCCGATTGGTCTCTCTTTCTTAAATCTTCGGGAGAGTTAATTTGAGCCAATAATTTGCCAGGGGTGATTTTCATGGATTGAAATTGTCGAAAAGTGTAATTAGATAACAATCAAAGATATGGAATGTTTGATGTTATAGTGTTTAATAATTCAAATTTACGAAATTATTTCGAGGTTATTGTAAAGCAAAAACGGTCAAGCATTTTGGACTTGACCGTTTTTGAATCCATTATTTTATTTAGATTCTCAGAATTCTTTCTCCCTCAACTTTATAAAACTAACTGCACAACCACCACCCTTAGCCAATTGTAATTCAAGGGCAGATTCTTGGGTAAATTCATATCTGAAACCAACACCATCATCAAAAACTCTAAAAATAATATTCAATAAATTTTTAGTATTGTTCTTATCTTTTATTTTGATTTTGAGTTCTCTATAATTATTTCTGATACTACTAACTTCCGTTATACAGGTTTCCAAGTTTCATCAACACTTACCGTATCGGCATTGACAAAATTAAATTTATTGAGTAAAATTTTAGGTTTATTCAATGAAAAGCCAATCGATGATGTCTCCGTGATGACAATATTTTTGTATGAAGTAGTGTAAGAAGATGTTTAAAAATTATATTTGGTTTGTATCAGAATAGCGATATTTCCTTTCGCTTATGCTTACTTTTCTTCACTGTGCGTGCCAGTCAGATACAAGAAAAGTAATCCCAGCGTCGGACCGCAAAAGAAGATCAAGAAATCCCAAACTCGCTTCGCTCAAACAGTGGGATTTCGCAAAGAGCTTATAGTTTATTTCATAACTATCTCATTCTTTGATATTTATAAATTTAAACATCTTCTAACTAATA
>JACMRQ010000130.1 GCA_014376355.1 Arcicella sp.
AGAATTTCAGTACATAAATTACCTTTATCAAATACCAAAATTAAATCTGAGCTACATTTAGATTATAAGTGTACTGAAATAGATTCTACAATAATTCATAAAATTGGGTATGCCTCAAATATTCAAAGAACGGATATTTTACTAGAAAATAAAGTATCTTATGACACTACTTTCTGGAAAAGCTATGATAAAAAAGAGGGGAGTATTGATTTAGACTTTGAGAAATTCTTATCAAAACAAGATTCCATAAATACATTCACACCAAAGGCTTTCTTGACAGATAAACAAATTAATTGGGGGCATAGAGTAGCAAAGTACATTAGAAAAAATGTAAAGTTTGAAATTAGTTTAGGTTCGCTATCGTCTGGAATAACTGATGACCACATCAGCCTTAATTATATTGAACCAAATAATTTATTTACTATTGTTCAATCTCAGAAAGTAAGACCTTTCAATAATTACGGATTGTCCTTGGGATGGTCTTTTGTTCTACCTTACAATACCTCATTTATTTATCAATCAGTGACAAATTTTCCATTTTCTGGAATGAATCAAAATTGTGTTTCTTTTAATATTTTGAAACACCTAAAAACATCTATACAACAACGAGAATTATCGGTATCTCCAATGTTAGGTTTAGATTTCCTTAAATTATCCAAAACGTTTGATGATATAAACATTCCATCCGAATCTAAGAGAATATATGATTTAGAAGGAGAAAAAGTAAGTCCTACATTGATTAAAAGATACATAAACTTGACCACAGGATTAAGGTTTTCATTTGAATTAAGTAGAAGAAAAAGAGTATTCGTGAATTTAAAATACAATTACGAATTATCGGTAAAAAATCAAATTAATTTGAAAGAGACAGAAGGTTTTTTCTTGTTTAGAAATTCTTTTACCGTTAACCAAATACCCCAAGAAAGTATTATAAAAAATCAAACATATCCATTTACATTTCAAATCGGTTTAACATTATAATAACATGAATCCACAACAAATCGCCCAATTTTAAAATCAACTTCTTACCATGGAAGAAACTATTTCTTCAAATGATAATAAAGTTACACTTGCTATCAATGGTCAATGTAGAATACAGTACATAAATTTTGCAGAAAATATAACTATTGCAGAAATAAAGTCTGTACTCCCTTCTATTATTAATCAAGGTTTAACAATTATGGGTCAGAAGGTCCAACAATTATTGATGATGCAACAACAAATACGATGAAGCCCGATAAACTCCAAAACCTTGAAGGCGGACAGAGTTTTCATACACAAAACTTTTTTTCACTTTTTTTATAGACTGCTATAAAACCGCAGTGAACTGCCCTAAGTTTGTGACGTTGGTTGCAAACAACAGGTGGAAGCCGAAAAGACCTTTGATTGAGTAGGCAGTTTTATTTTTTGAAAATTAAAAATATGAAAAAATTAGAAATAGAAAATTACAACATCGTTGAAATGGATTCAAATGATATAAAAAAAACTAATGGTGGATTTGATCCTATTACTTTTTGGACTGTTACAGCAGGTGTTTGTGCTCTTGTAATGCTTGCTGACTATGCAGCAAAGGAGATACAAACTGGAGCAGAAATTTACAATAAAACACATAAACATTAATAATAGTAAGTAATAAGAACAAATTAATTGATAATATAAATGTGGTCAAATCGTAGGGGCGTATAGCATACGCCCACATTCTGACAATTTGGGCGTATGCTATACGCCCCTACCTAATTATCAAATAATTTATTCCAAATACTTAAAACAATAAAATCTTTTATAAAAATGAATAAGCTAATTTTTTTAATATCAATTATATCGTTAATAATTAATGGCAACAATATCATCATTTATCTAACAGGTGGGACTCTCAAAAATAATCATCCTATCTATATTATGTTATTACTAATATCATTAATACTAACTTTCAGATTACCCAAGAGTAGGCTTGTTATTTTTATTCAGATTTTATTAGTTCTTTTTTGTCTATTTATAATTTTTATCAAATATTTTAAACATGAAATTTGAAATTTCAAATATAGAATCCCTTTCTAATAATGAATTATTAGAAATTTCTGGTGGACAAAATCCAGATAAACCTCATGGTGTACTTCAATGGCTTGGATATGGCGTGATGGCTTTATTTGACTCAAATAATTGGAATACGACTCCAAGTAGTGGTGGTCAATTGATGAACACTGCATTACATTAAAATATTATAGAGAGACATTTTCAAATTTGTCTCTCTATAATATCTGAAATTTTGTTTTGTACTATTTAAACAAAATTCTATAAAACACTCAACCCCATACAAACCCTAAAATTAATCCTAATCCTATTCATCCTATACAGCCTACACGGTTGGTTATTCTAAAGCATTATGAACAAGAAAACCCTCATAAAACAACATGACATCACCGATTGTGGTGCCGCTTGTTTGGCTTCGGTAGCGGCTTTTTATAAGCTTCAATTACCTATTGCTCGTATTCGTCAGTATGCCAGTACAGATAAGAAAGGCACAAACGTATTAGGGATGATTGAGGCGGCTCAACAATTGGGTTTTCAAGCAAAAGGGGTTAGAGGAACGTTGGAGAGTTTAAGCAAAATCCCAAAACCTGCCATTGCCCACGTAATTGTGAAGGAAACTTTGCATCATTTTGTGGTTATTTATGAGATTTCTTCTACCCACATTAGTGTAATGGATCCAGGTGATGGGCGTATGCACAAAAAGACCATTGAGGAGTTCACCAAAGAATGGACGGGCGTTTTGATATTATTATTACCCGACGAAGAATTCAAAACAGGTAATGAAAAAGTTTCTTCGCTTCGGAGATTTTGGTTTCTATTGCAACCACACAAAACCGTTATGCTTCAAGCCCTTTTTGGAGCAGCTATTTATACACTTTTGGGGCTTTCTACATCAATTTATATCCAAAAAATTACGGATTATGTCATTCCAGAAAGTAATCAAAACCTATTGAATCTATTAAGTATTGGCATGGTTCTGATACTGTTATTACAAATTTTGGTGGGTACAATCAAATCGGTTTTTGCTTTAAAAACGGGGCAACAGATTGATGCAAGACTCATTTTAGGTTATTACAAACACCTTCTACAATTGCCCCAACAGTTTTTTGATACCATGCGAGTAGGTGAAATCATCTCTCGTGTCAATGATGCCGTCAAGATTCGGATTTTCATTAATGATGTTGCCCTCAGTTTGATTGTCAATGTTTTTGTCGTACTATTTTCGTTTGCCTTAATGTTCACTTATTACTGAAAATTGGCTATGATTATGTTAGCCATTATCCCTTTGTACGTGAGTATTTATGTGATAGTCAATAAAATAAATCGTCGTCAGCAAAGAAAATTGATGGAAAATTCGGCAGAATTAGAATCTCAATTGGTGGAGTCAATTACGTCAGTAGCAACGATAAAACGTTTTGGCGTAGAACAGTTTGCGAACATCAAAACCGAAACGAGATTTATTACCATGCTTCGTACTATTTTTGGGGCAAGTATGAGTAGTATTTATGCGGGAACGGCTAATGAAATAATTTCCAGATTATTCACCATTATTTTGTTGTGGACAGGAGGTTATTTTGTCATTCAAAATGAAATCACTGCGGGTGAATTATTGTCTTTCTATACGCTAATCGGTTATTTTACAGGTCCCGCAGGACAATTAATCACCGCTAATCGAACCATTCAAGAAGCACTCATTGCTGCCGACCGTTTATTTGAAATTATGGACTTGGAGCGGGAGGAAACCTCGGAAAAAGTCAATCTAATGGCTGATTTCATGGGTGATATTCAGTTTAAAAATGTATCATTTCGTTATGGTTCGAGGGTACAAATTTTCAACGATTTAACCATCACTATGCCCAAAGGAAAAATTACTGCCATTGTGGGCGAAAGCGGTTCGGGTAAATCCACCTTGATTTCTCTACTTCAAAATCTCTATCCTTTACAATCGGGTAATGTAATGATTGGAAATTTTGATATTCGTCATGTACGAAATGAAAGTCTCCGCCAGAAAGTAGCAGTTGTTCCTCAACAAACTGACCTATTTTCTGGAAATTTCATTGATAATATTGCCCTCGGAGATTATGCCCCTGATATGCCTAAAATCTTACAAATCTGTGAGGAATTGGGTATTACAGAATTTGTGCAAAAACTTCCACAAGGTTTTGGAACGTATATTGGAGAAAACGGAACAAGTCTTTCGGGTGGGCAACGCCAACGAATTGCCATCGCCAGAGCTTTATATAGAGACCCCGAAATCTTGATGTTGGATGAAGCAACATCCGCCTTGGATAGTATTTCGGAACAGTTTGTTCAAAGAGCCATTCAACGACTAAGAAACCAACAAAAAACAGTCATCATCATTGCTCACCGTCTCAGCACCATCAAAAATGCGGATAAAATTTTGGTACTTGAAAATGGAAAACTCGTAGAGGAAGGATCGCACGAAGAGATTTTACGAAATAATTCTGCGTACAGCCGTCTTTGGAAACAACAATTTGAATTGGTTTAAAAAATAGTCCTATGCAATCTCAACTCTTCCCACCCGAAATCATTGAAAATACTACTGAATCCTATTTGCCAAGTGTTTCGGTAAGAAGTCAGTCCATTTATATATTTGTTTTGTTGTCAATCATCGGTGCATTTGCAGCTACCCTTTTTATATTCGTGGACGTGTCCGTACAAAGCAATGGAGTTATCAGAACGATGGCAGAGAAAAACGAAATTCGTTCCTTAGTTTCGGGTTTAATTTCCGTAACAAAGGTTAAAGAAAATACGTCAATAATAAAAGGGCAAACACTTTTTGTATTGAAAACTGACGTTTTAGATACAAAAATCCGATTGAATTCTTATCAACAAAATGAAAAACGACAACTGATTCAAGACTTATCTTTATTAGTAAAAATTGATTCTTCTTCAATAATAAAAGTTAAAGGTTTGATATCTCCTTTGTGTATTCAACAGTATAATCAATTCAGATATACGCTTCAAGAAAATATCCAGCATCAACGCAAAGTCAAAAAGGAATTAGACACTGACCGTTTTCTATACAAAGAAAAAGTAATTGCGATGCGTGAATTTGATGAAAAGGAATATGCGTATAATCAACTCGTTGCGGAATTTCGTTCAAGTATCGAAAGACAAATAAGCCTCTGGCAGTCTGATTTAAGCCATTATCAAATAGAATTTACTGAATTAGTTGCATTCCAAAAGCAATTATTAGAAGAAAAAGAACAATACGTAATCAAGGCATCCGCCACTGGCACGATTCAACAATTGACAGGAAAATACGTTGGAAGTAGCATACAGGCAGGCGAAAATTTAGGGATTATTTCTCCCGATTCTAATTTATTGGTAGAGTGTTACGTAAGTCCGCAAGATATTGGATTTTTACGGAAAGATATGCATGCCAATTTTCAAATAAATAGCTTCAATTACAATCAATGGGGTTTGGCAAGTGGTAAAGTTTTGAATATTGCCAACGATTTTATTATCCAAAATCAGAAACCAGTTTTCAAAGTCCAATGCCTGATGGATAAAACCTTTCTTAAACTAAAAACAGGTTATGTCGGTAAAATCAAAAAAGGAATGAATCTTAGAGCCAGATTTATCATAACTCGTAGAAGTATTTACCAATTGATGTATGATAAAGTAGATGATTGGGTAAATCCAAAAGTTTGACGAAAAGGCAGAAACATTTAAAATTTCTACCTTTTTTATTCTCTACACCTCAAACAAAGACCGCAATTCAACCGCCTCCGAAGGCTTCATTCTACCTGCTAAAACTAATCGCAATTGACGGCGTCGTAAGGCTCCGTCAAACAATTCTTTCTCCTCCTCCGTTTCTGTAATC
>JACMRQ010000131.1 GCA_014376355.1 Arcicella sp.
CAAAAGGAGGATTTCAAATCCCCGAAAACCTGCAATGGGCCATTTTAGCGACCATTTTAGGTGGTTTAGTAGGTTCATATTTTGGTAGTCAAAAATTCAATCTTCCAACTTTGCGGTATATGCTCGCATTGGGTTTGGTCATTGCTTGTGCAAAATTGATGTTCACTTAATTTTGACCGTTTTTATTGTAGAAAAACCTTTTTCTTTTGTTTTAATCTCCGCATCGGATAAAATCACGGGGTAAGGTAAGGCACGTAAAATGGTTGACGAAAATTGAAGTTAAAAAGAGTTAATATTTTTATCCATCGTTATATTTTATTGAATATAACGAATTTAAAATGAAACACATATACTTAGTCTTTACTCTTCTTTCGGCAAATTTTACGGTTAAATCGCAAAAGAAAAACCAACAAATTGTCTTTAAAGACACCGTTCAACAATTATCGGAAGTTGTCATCACAGCCTCACGGACTCCTGAAAATGTATTGAAATCGCCCATTAGTATTGCTTTATTAGATAATCGAAGTATTCAAAATTCGGCTGCTCCTTCCTTTTATGATGCCCTTGAGAATATCAAAGGCATTCAATTATTGACTCCAAGTTTGGGATTTAAAGTTTATAATACTCGTGGATTTGCCAATCCGACCAACGTGCGTTTTGTGCAATTAGTGGATGGTGTGGATAATCAAGCACCACACATTGGCTCACCTATTGCGGGAGCTTTGGCACCCACCGATTTGGATGTTGATAAAGTGGAAATTCTGCACGGAGCGGCTTCAGCTCTCTACGGTATGAATGCCTTGAATGGATTGGTGAATATCTTTACAAAAAGCCCATTTGATTATCACGGACTTAGCTTTCAACAAAAAATGGGAGCGAACCATTTTAACGATAATAATGCTTCTGTTCACGTTTTCAGTGAAAGTAATATTCGTTGGGCGAAGGCATGGAATAATGTTTTTGCTACCAAAATCAATTTTGAATATTTAACGGGTTATGATTGGATTGCGGATAATAATACCGACTTAAATCCAAATGGGAATGCTTCTTTGAATCTTTTCGGGAATAATAATCCTGCTTACGATGGGATTAATTCTTACGGAAATGAATCACCCAATAGGCAAAATCTGACGTTGGACGGAAAGCGATATTCAATTGCCAGAACGGGATATTTGGAGAAAGATATTGCAGATTTTTCACTCAAAAATATCAAAGGTGATATTGCTTTTTTCGTCCGTCCTAAAAAGAATTGGGAGGTTTCTTACATTTACCGTTTTGGTATATTGGATAATCTTTACCAACGAACCAACCGTTTTAGACTGAATAATTATCGAATTGACCAACACAGTATTAGCTTAAAATCACCTTCCATTCAAATCAAAGCCTATTTAACGCATGAAAATACAGGAGATTCTTATAATATTCGCTCAATGGCAGAGAATATCGACCGAAGTTTTAAGTCTGATAATAAATGGTTTTCTGATTTTTCTACGCAATTTAATGCCAATACCAAAGCAGGAATGAGCGTTATAGAAGCCTTACAAACAGCGAGAAATGAAGCGGATGAAGGTCGTCCACAACCGCATACCGTAGAATTTGATGCTTTATCCAAAAAATTAGAAGGTATCAATAACTGGGATATCGGAGCCGCCTTACGAGTGCAATCTTGGTTGTATCACGCCGAAGCTCAAGCGGATATTACCCAAGAATGGCTAAAAAGGTTGAGAGAGAAATGGGGATTAAGTATTTTAGTGGGTATTGATTTTAGAACTTACGAAGTTTTCCCCGATGGCAATTATTTCATTAATCCTGTTGAAGCGGATAAAAATCTGACTTACAGTAAAACGGGTGGATTTATGCAATTGACAAAATTGCTTTTCGATGGAAAACTTAAATTTAATGGTTCGATACGAGCGGATAAAAACCAATATTTTGACCTACGTTGGAATCCCAGACTATCGATGGTTTATTCACCAAATGAAGATCATAATATCAGAATTTCCTACCAGAATGCTTATCGTTTTCCGAGCTTATTTGAGGCATTTACCAATATTAACAGTGGCGGTGTAAAACGAGTGGGAGGTTTGCCGATAATGTCAAATGGTATTTTTGAGAATTCTTATTTCAAAACCTCCACCGATGCTTTCCAAACTGCCATTACCAACGATGTAAATAAAAATGGTTTAATAACCTCCCAAGCGGTTATTAAAAATAAAGGCTTGCTCAAGAAAAATGATTATACTTACATTCAACCCGAATCGGTAAATAGTATTGAATTAGGTTATAAAGGACTTTTTTTTGATAAACATCTTTACCTTGACGTGGATTTTTATTACAATCAGTACCAAAATTTTATTGCACAGGTTGAAACTAATTTACCGCTAATTAAAAGCGTAAACCCTGATTCAATTGCTTTTGCATTCAATGACCGCACTAAAAATGAACGTTACCGATTGTGGACAAACTCAAAGACAACGGTTTTTAATTATGGAACCAGTATTGGGCTACGTTATAAAATATACAAAGATTTTATTATCTCAAGCAATGCTTCTTACGCTCAATTAGACCGAAAAACTGAAAATGATGGTTTGGAAGAATCCTTCAATACACCTCGTTGGATCGTTAATGTATCGGTGAGTAATCGGAAAATTACGGAACGTTTGGGGTTCAATTTAAACGTAAAATGGCAAGAAGCCTTTTTATGGCAGTCGTCCTTAGCAACGGGAAATGTTCCTGCTTATTCAACGCTTGATGCACAAATAACTTATGCCCTCCCCATTCAAAACATGACGTTTAAATGGGGAGGAACGAACCTTTTAAACCAATATTATTACAATTTTTTGGCGGGACCAAGTGTGGGGGGATTTTACTATTTGACGGTAGGTATTAGCCTTTAAACTATCTAAAAAATCTTCTTAAGTTATGCAAGAAGCCTTTTCCCTTAATTTATGTTAATATCTATGATAGATTGTTCCATATTTTTACTTATTGAAAATATGGTTTGCACAATTGCAAAGCTGTACCTTTGATTACCAGAAAGAGAAAAAACGACGGTTAATTTTTTTTGAGTAATTTTTATGGATTTCAGTATTTCATTTAATGAAATGCTTCTTTCTCTTGGAAAGAAATAAGTAAAAAAAGGTAATTCATGCTATAATTGCTTACTTTTTGAGGAGTTAAGCAGAATTTCCTAATTTATTAATCCAAGTGGTAAATTCTATTTGTTGCTCCGAAAATAATGTATAAATTAACCCTAAATACAAGCGATAAAACGCCAAAATACAAGCAGATTATTCAGTCTGTCATTGCTGATATTGAGCGTAATGTTTTGAAGAAAAACGAGCAACTTCCTTCCATTAGTGAACTCAGCGAGGAGTATTATTTAGCTCGTGATACCGTTGAAAAAGCTTATCGTGAATTGCGAGAAAGAGGATTTATCACATCCGTGCAAGGAAAGGGATATTATGTTAATAGTGGTGAAAGCAAAAAAATGAAAATTTTGTTAATTTTCAATAAATTAAGTTCATATAAAAAGTTAATTTATTACGCTTTTCTGAAAGTTTTGGGCGATAAAGCATCCGTAGATTTACATATCCATCATTATAATGCCCGACTTTTTGAAGAAATTATTGATAAAAACTTAGGAAAATATAATTATTACGTAGTGATGCCTCATTTCTTTCCAGAAGCAGATAAAAGCTTGGCAGTCAAAATATTGGAAAGAATACCGATTAATGAATTAGTGATTTTAGATAAATATCTGCCCGATTTTAAGCATGAATGTTTAACGGTTTATCAAGATTTTGAACGTGACGTTTCAGAGGCTTTGGAAAATGCCCAAGATTTGCTTTCAAAATACCAACGAATTGTTTTAGTTTTTCCGAGCGATGGCAATTATCCCATCGAAATTGTGCGTGGAGTTCGTTATTTTTGCGTGAATTCACAGAAAGAATTTGTGATAAAAGAGAGTGTTGAAAATGAGATACTACAAGCTCAAACGACTTATGTAGTTGTGGAAGAAACCGACTTAGCAGAATTGGTTAAAAAGGCTCGAATGTCAAGTTTTGTTTTAGGGAAAGATATTGGAATAATTTCCTTTAACGAAACAACATTGAAAGAATTATTAGGGATTACTGTTATTACAACTGATTTTGAAACGATGGGTAGAACTGCCGCCGCTTTGTTATTGGATAATATAAAAATTAAAGTAAAAAATCCGTTTTATATGATTCGGAGAGAAACACTCTAAAATAAATCTATGAAATCAACCTTAGTTCAATATGTAAAAACTTACTTAGACCAACGAATGCAAACTTCTTTGGATGCTATGAATGCCGCTCAAGAATCAGCAAATGGAGAGTCAAAATCCTCGGCAGGTGATAAATACGAAACATCCCGAGCGATGGGACATCTCGACCGTGATATGCACTCTCGGATGTATCACCAAACTCGTGAAGAACGCAAATTAGTAGAGCGAATTGATGAATCAATTAATTTTAAAAAAGGAGCTTTGGGAGCATTTATAACTACTTCGATGGGCAATTTTTTCCTTTCGGTCAGTATCGGGCAAGTAAATATTAATGAAAAATCAATCATGATTATTTCTCCTCAGTCACCTATTGGAGCATTACTGATTGGAAAAATGGTGGAGGATAAATTTAGTTTTAGAGGTAAAGAAGCGGAGATTTTAGCGATAGAATAAATATCTGTTATCCCTGATTTGCAATCGGAGATGAATAGTTTAGCTACTATGTTGCATTTTGTATCTGTTAACTCCGATTTGCAGTCGGGGTTGAATGGTTAAGCGACAACGTCGCACTTCGATATTCCGAAGGTGTTTTGCTTTGTAAATCCTTAAATTGTTTGTTGAAATTAGAAAGCGTATTAAATCCACTTTCATAACAAATCTGTGTTATATTCAACTTATTTTCCATCAATAATTTACACGCATATCCCACCCGAAGTTCGCTCACAAAATCTGAAAAAGTTTTATTAGTCCTGGCCTTAAAATATCGGCAAAAAGCCGCCGTTGCCATACCCGCCAACGAAGCAACTTCATCTAAACGGAGAGAACTTCGGTAATTTTGCATGACATATTCATGCACTTTTCGCATTCTTTCTGTCTCCGAAGTTTTATAAGGATTTGAATATCCTATGCTACTAATTGGCGTATATTCCGTAGAATTTGCTAAGAGATTAAGCATTTCTAACAACTTTAAAATACCTTCAAATCCTTGTAAATGAGACAATTGTTTCATTATTTCGAAAATACTCTCTCGCAAATCGCCATCAATTTCCAAACCCCTGCCCGCCTCCGCAAAAAGGTTTTTGAGTTTTATCATTTCGTACTTTTCAAAGAAATCTTTTCCCAAAAAATCCTCCGTAAAATAGACCACTATTCCATGCGTAGATAATTTAGAATTCTCTTGAAAATAACAATCATCACTTCGCCACAGATGGGGCAAATTTGGAGCGAGAAAAACCATATCCCCCGCTTCAAAATGCTTAATATTATCGCCAATAAAGCGTGTTCCCGTTCCTTCTAAAACCACAAAAAGTTGATAATGAGGGTGAAAATGCCAGTTTGGATCAAAATGGTTTTCTTGTAATTCTCGTATGGTATAAGCATGATTTGGCGAATCAATGCTTTTATTCAATGGATTTTTCAAAAGCTATTTTTACTTAAATTATGAATAAATGTTTAATAAATATCAAAATACAGTCAAATATAATCAAAATAAGCGTATTATATAGTACTTTTTTATGATATTTTTGTACTATGAAAAAGTACATGAATCTCCTTTTGTGGGGAACCCAAGTGGATGAGAGTCTTTTCCCAACCTTAGAACTCATTAAATCCATTGGTTTTGATGGTGTTGAAGTACCCATTTTTAATCCAAATCCAGAACATTGGTACGCATGGCGAAAGAAATTGGATGACTTAGGATTGGAAAGAGTTTGTGATACATTTTGCGGAGCAGAAACCAATCTGATTAGTCCAGACCCTGCCATTCGTCAAGCAGGATTAGACTATCTAAAATCTTGTGTAGATTGTGCTTTAGTTTTAGGTTCGGATAAATTGATGGGACCTTTCCATTCGGCTTTGGGCATTTTTACGGGTAAATCTGCTACTGAAGATGAGTGGGCTTGGGGCGTGGAGGGAATTCAACAATTATCACAATATGCGGATGAAATGGGCGTGATGATTTGCTTGGAATACTTGAACCGTTTTGAGATGTATTTGACCTCTTGCACCGATGAATTAATTCGATTTGTAGATGACGTCAATCGTCCGAACTGTAAAATTATGTTTGATACTTTTCACGCCAATATTGAGGAAAAAAATATCGCTGATGCCATTCGACAAATGGGTAATCGAATTGCTTTTGTGCAATTATCAGAGAATGACCGAAGTACGCCAGGAAAAGGAAATGTGGATTGGGAAGGCGTTTTTAAAGCCATTAAAGATATTGATTATCAAGATGTTATCTCAATAGAAGCATTCAGTCCAAAACTTTCAGCCGCTAATATTTGGCGACAAATGTTTGAGAATGAGGAGGTTTTAATGAAAGAAGGATTAGCATTTTTAAAAAATTATGAAACTGTGTGAGCGACCCCATTTGTGCGACTCAGTCTATGCGACCCAGTCTATGCGACTCAGTCTGAATTTGGATTCGTCAGATTAAGGGATTTTTTGGATTTTTCATCGAATAATAATCCAAAAAATCCGCAAATCCCATGAATCCAAATTCAGACAAAATTACACAGACAAATATTAAAATTAACATGAAAAAACTAAACATTGCCATCGTAGGCTTAGGATTTGGGGCAGAATTTATTCCCATTTATCAACGTCATCCTCATACCAATATGTACGCAATTTGTCAGCGTAATGTAGAAAAATTGAATGCCATTGGCGATGAATTTAACATTGAAAAGCGTTATTCTGATTATGATGAATTGTTGAAAGACCCCAATATTGATGCCGTTCATATTAATTCACCAATTCCGAACCATGCCGAGCAAAGTTTGAAAGCTTTGTATGCAGGCAAACACGTTGCTTGTACGGTTCCGATGGCAACAACAGTGGAAGATTGTCAAAAAATTGTGGATGCTTGCAGAGCAACGGGCAAAAAATATATGATGATGGAAACGGTGGTTTATGCCCGTGAATTTCTGTTTGTGAAGGAACTTTACGAAAAAGGGGAACTTGGTAAAGTACAATTCTTGAAAGCCTCTCATCAGCAAGACATGGAAGGCTGGCCCGATTATTGGCCTGGACTTCCGCCGATGCATTACGCTACGCATTGCGTGGGTCCGGTGGCGGGTTTGTTGAAATTACAAGCAGAATATGTGTCTTGTTTTGGGTCGGGTAGAATCAGTGAAGACCTTGTAAAAATTCATAATTCCCCGTTTGCGGTGGAATCAGCACATATTAAATTTAAAGATTCAGATTTAAGTGCGTATGTTTATCGTTCATTGTTTGATGTAGCTCGCCAATACCGTGAAAGTTTTGAGGTGTATGGTTCAAAAAAATCCTTTGAGTGGTCATTAATTGAAGATGAAGAACACGTAATTCATACCGCTAAAAAGCCAGAACCTGAAATTCCAGAGAAAGTAAAAGTGCCAGATTACGCCCATTATTTACCCAAAGAAATTCAATCTTTTACGGGAAAAGGCGTTTATGATTCTGACGATAATACCCATTTGAGTTTTGCCCAAGGCGGAGGACACGGAGGCTCGCATCCACACCTTGACCACGAGTTTGTGATGGCATTAATTGAAGACCGTGATCCATTTCCAAATGCGGTACAATCTGCCAATTGGACGAGTGTTGGAATTCTTGCCCATGAGTCAGCCATGAAAGGTGGCGAAATCATTTATTTGCCTGAATTTTAAAGAGTTAAACTCTTATTTTATTTAGCCGTTTCAACTTTCCGAAGATTTAAGGATTTTCGGAAAGTTCGCTCCAAAATATTAAGCCTTAACAACTTAGTCGCAACAACACAAAACACAATGAAAAAATCCATAATTCTCCTCATTCTAACCCTCTTTTCCATCCCCACGTTTGCTCAAAATGCACCAAAACCACGCCGTTTGGAAGTTTTATTTTTGGGTGATAATGGGCATCATAAACCAGTGGAAAGATTGCCTTCTATCATGTCGGCTTTGGGAAACAAAGGAATCAATTTTACTTACACCAATAAATTAGAAGACATCAATCTGGAAAATCTTAACCGATTTGATGCCTTGATGATTTATGCTAACTGGGACGAAATTACGCCCAAAGCCGAAACAGCCCTTTTGGCTTATGTGGCTTCGGGTAAAGGAATTTTGCCGATTCATTGTGCCTCTTTCTGTTTTAGAAATTCACCCGAATACGTAAAAATGGTGGGCGGACAGTTCTGGAAGCATACTACCGATACTATTTCTGCCAATATTGTTCAGCCTAACAACCAATTAATGAATGGCGTAAAGGGTTTAAAGGCTTTTGACGAAACCTATTTACACAGTAAATTACAAGCCGACAACAACGTGTTGATGACTCGTGAAATCAAAGCTGACCAAACAAAAGACCGCCCCGAAACGAAAATAGAACCTTATACGTGGACACGAAATTATGGAAAAGGACGAGTTTTTTACACCGCTTTTGGACACGATGAACAGACTTGGGAAAATCCAGATTTTCATAAATTGTTAGAAAATGCCATCGTTTGGGCGGTGGACGATCAAGCACGGGCGGCTCATGCAGCGCTGAATTCACAACCTTTAGTTTTCAAAGATGCCAAATTGCCAAATTACGAAAAACGCACCGACCCACAGGTACAACAATTGCCGCTTTCGCCCGAAGAATCAGTAAAACTGATGCAAATTCCCGTTGATTTTAATTTGGAAGTTTTTGCTTCCGAACCAAACGTGATGCACCCGATTGCGATGGCTTGGGATGAAAAAGGAAGATTGTACGTACTGATAACAAAAGACTATCCAAACGAACGAAAAGAAACGGGTGGAAGTGACTATATTTTGCTTTGTGAAGATACTAATAGGGACGGTAAAGCTGATAAATTCACCCATTTTGCCGATGGTTTGAGCATCCCGACGGGAATGGTTTTTGCCAATGGTGGACTCATCGTTTCCCAAGCTCCCAATATGCTATTTTTGAAGGATAATGATGGTGATGACAAAGCCGATGAAAAGAAAATTTTGTTCTCAGGATTCGGTACGGGTGATACGCACGCAGGACCTTCGAATCTCCATTATGGTTTTGATAATTGGATTTGGGGATGCGTTGGTTATTCGGGAATTAAAACAAAATTTGCTTCAAAAGATTCTGTGAATTTTGGACAAGGATTTTTTAGATTTAAAGCCGATGGTTCCGATTTTGAACATATTACTTCAACTTCAAACAATACTTGGGGCTTTTCTTTCAACGAAACAGGTGATGTTTTTGGCTCAACCGCCAACAATTCACACGGTTGGTATATGGCAATTCCGCATCGCAATATATTAAACGGCTCAACGGCAAACAATGGAAGTCGTGGCACGGATACGCATAAAGATATGAAAACCATTACGCCCCGAGTTCGTCAGGTGGATGTTTGGGGCGGATATACTGCCGCCGCTGGACATAATTTCTACACGGCCAGAGCTTTTCCGAAGAAATATTGGAACAAAACGGCCTTCGTTTGTGAGCCAACGGGACACGTAGTTCACCAAAACGTAATGGAGAAAAAAGGCACTGATTACGAAGATGTTGAAGGGTTTAATCTCTTGGCGGGTGCGGACGAGTGGGTATCGCCCGTTTTTGCAGAAGTGGGTCCCGATGGAGCGGTCTGGATTGCTGATTGGTACAGTTTTATTATCCAACATAATCCAAAACCAAGTGGCTTCACAATGGGAGTGGGTAATGCCTATGAAACCGATTTACGAGATTATACGCACGGTAGAATTTATAGAGTTGGCTACGATAAAGCTCCCGCATACACACCACTAAGTTTGAGTAAAGACCGTCCGCAAGAATTAGTAAATGCCCTCAAAAATAACAATCAATTTTGGCGAATTACTGCCCAAAGATTATTAATTGAACGGGGCCAGAAAGACGTTGTGCCTGCTTTAATTGAATTAACAAAAGACCAATCCTTGGATGAAATCGGTATCAATCCCACCGTTATTCACGCTCTCCGAACGTTGGAAGGTTTGGGTGTTTTGAATGAGCCAAATGTTCAACAAGCCTTGTATGCCTCACTCACACATCCGTGTGCGGGTGTCCGCAAGAATGCTGTTCAGATTTTACCCCGTAATAATCTGTCAAGCAAGGAATTATTACAAAAAAATCTTTTGAATGACAAAGAACCATTGGTAGTTTTGAATACTCTTTTGGCACTTTCAGAAATGCCTTTAACGGTTGAATCTGAGGCGGCTTTAATGACACGTTTGGAACAATCAAACGAAACAAATGACCGTTGGTTGCCTGATGCTTTTGCCAGTATTTTGACGAGTAATAAGCAAGTTTTGTTGAAAAAATTAGTACAGAAACTTTCACAAAACTCATTATCCCCGAAGGCAACAAATCATGCGATGCCCGCTCATCACGACCATTCGAAGATGATGCAAGAAGCCACAAAGTCGTCTGCGATAACAGCTTCAAACAAACCTGATTTAGTGATTACGAAAATTATTGTTACGCCCGAAAATCCAGTGGTTAGAGATAATATTAACGTAAAAATTGAAGTGAAAAACCAAGGAGGAGTTGCTCTTCAGAAAGGACAAATTGTACCTTTGGATATTCGATTTGAGGGAAAAGGTAGAAAGATTGATATCGTGAGTCGTTCTTTCAATGAGGGAATTGCTGCGGGCGAATCCATCATTATTACAAAATCAAACAATGGACCTTGGACGGGTGATATTAATTTTTCTTCGGATGTATCGGGAGATTATACCATCATCGTTGACTTAGATAAGGCAAATGCCATCGCAGAAAGTGACGAAAAGAACAATTCTTTTACCCAAAAAATTAATTTTTCTACTCCACAAAGTATGACCAATTATGCCCTTGAAAGAGCCATGAGAGGTTATTCAGCAGTTTCGGCAGTGGATTCAGTCGTAAAAATGTTGAAGCAATTTCCCAAAATGGGAGAAGCAACTGCATCTTCTTTATTAAGAGGAATTACAGATGGTTGGAATTATAAAAGAAAAGTTGTGGTCAATGAAAATGACAAAAGTTTTCTGGTAAGTTTAAATAAAAATTTAGTTTCGGAAGACAAAAATAGACTCAACCGTTTGATGCAAGCATGGCAAGTAAAAACGGATGAAGTAGTTGACCCGAACAAGATTACGATTGTGATAAAATCGGTCAAAGAAGCGATGAGTTACGACAAAAAAGAATTCACAGTAACGGCAGGGAAAACAGTAGAATTAATATTTGAAAACCCCGATGCGATGCAACACAATTTAGTAATTGGAAAACCTAAGTCGTTGGAAATTATTGGGAAAGCCGCTACTAAAATGATTACGCAAAAGGACGCACTTCAGAAAAGTTATATTCCAAATATTCCTCAAATCATTGCCTCAACACCTTTGGTGAATTCGGAAGGAAGTTATAAATTAACTTTCAAAGCACCTGAAACCGTAGGGGATTATCCTTATGTGTGTACTTTTCCAGGACATTGGAGTATTATGAATGGCGTAATGAAAGTAGTGAAATAAAGGATTATAGATTTGCCAATTCTTCAAAAATTGGCAAATCTATAATCCAAATTTTTATCTTTGCATTATTATATATATTTATACTTCTACGATAATCGCCTAACAATCATTCCATTAACCAATTCAAAAAACTGCAAAGGCTTCATCGTTAGCCAATTGGAAATGTTCAAAGTTCCGCCCATATTAATATAAATATCCAAGTTATATTTGGCAAATTCACTTGCTACATGGTCTGGAAAATTGCAAACTGCAATCCAACCATCTTCCACCTCCTCAAACCATTCTGCGTAATAATCATCTTCATAAGAACCATGAAAATTCAGAACATTCTCACCTAAAATAATAAATTTATTAATTCCCTCATTGACAAGATGGTCAATTACGGCTCTTTTAAAATACATAATATCATTGTGCAGGGTATCGTTCCATTCTCCAAACATTTCTATAATCGCAAACTGTCTTTCGTAATCTGCGTATAAAATCTTGCAATAAAGTGTTTCAGATCCAATTTCATCCCACATTGGATGAATATAATAACCATAAATTGCATTTTCGTAATAATCCAAATTATAAAGTCGCTCGTAGAAAGGAGAGCGTTCATCCCGTGAGGCTACGTATAGGTTTTCCCAACGATAATGAGGTTCAATGTCTTGCATTTTGTGCGGTTTTGTAAGGTTAATTCTTATTATTTTAACAGGAAAATTATTCATTTTGTTGCATCAACTATAAACTAGTTGAGCCTTTGTTTCTTTTATTTGCTAAGTTTTTTGTTAGATTTGTAAAAATATAAATCATAAAATATGTTTAATCAGATCTTATTATTAAAGAAATTCAAGTCCAATAATCCCTAACTCCTTACCTTTGCAATATGACAGAAATTCCAGCATTTAAAAAGAACCTCCCAACCCAAATTGCAGTATTGGGTGGTGGTAGTTGGGCTACGGCAATTATTAAAATTTTGACTGAAAATAACGTTAGGGTCAAGTGGTGGTTACGCCGAAAATCGGACGTAGATTTTATTAAAAAATACAATCATAATCCCTCCTATCTGACCGATGCTCCGCTAAATCCACGTAAAGTGAAAGCGTATTATAAAATGTACGATGCTCTTCAAGGTGTTGATTATGTAATACTTGCCGTTCCTGCCGCCTTTGTTCCTGATGCTTTAAAAAATCTGACACGCAATAATTTTGCTGGAAAAAAGGTTATTTCTGCTATCAAAGGTATGATTCCTGAAGAAAATATGTTGGTAACGGATTGGATGGAGAAGGTTTTTGGCGTTCCTCTCACTCAAATGTGTGTTATTGCAGGACCTTGTCATGCTGAAGAAGTTGCTCAAGAAAAACAATCGTACTTGACCATTGGCTCACCAAATATTCATTTAGCCCAAGAGTTTGCCAATTTAATGACGTGCCGTTATATTCAAGCAAATCCCGTGGCAGATTTATACGGCGTTGAATACTGTGCGGTTATCAAAAATATTATTGCCATTGCCTGCGGAATTACGCATGGACTTGGTTTTGGTGATAATTTTCAAGCAGTTATGGTATCAAATGCCATGCAAGAAATTAAACGTTTTTTGGATATTGTTTATCCACAAGCCAATCGAGATTTACACAGTTCGGGCTATTTAGGGGATTTATTGGTAACTGCTTATTCACAATTTTCAAGAAATCGTACTTTCGGAAATATGATTGGTCGAGGTTATTCCGTGAAGTCGGCACAGATTGAAATGAATATGGTGGCGGAAGGATATTATGCGGTGAAAAGTATTCATAAAATCAACGAAATACATGATGTAGAAATGCCAATTATTGACGCTGTTTATAGAATTCTTTATGAAAAGGCTAATCCAATGGCAGAAATTGGAATCTTAAAAGGTTTCTTAAAATAAGCATATATAAAATTTTGGGGCTGAATATAATTTGTTTCGACAGGTAATATTTAGCCCCAAAATTTTATTCAATTACAGTAAATCATAAAGGCAAAAGGCCCGAAACTGTTACATCAAGCGTTACAGAAGTATTGGCTTTTACTGAAACGCTACTAAGATTAATTACACTGTTTAAGTTCAACATACTTTGTAAGACAAATTGTCCACTACCATTATTTTTATAAGTTGCATAACGAACTTCGTAATCACCTTCTTCTAAGAAAGATAAATTATAATTACCATTTCCATCTGCAACACAACTGGTTACAGCATTTTTAAATTGTACATTACCGCTACCCTGTGCTTTAGTTTCTAATGAATTATAAGAACCTTTTTTATAAGCATATACCAATAATTTACTATTAGTTTCCTTATAATTAGCACAGTTACCTTTAATTCCTCCCGTTTGGGTTTTTATTAATAGACGAGTAGAAGCATTCAAATCAGCAGCACTCACAAAAGTATATCCTCCTGCGGTACTTCCATTATTATCACTAACCGCTTTCCGAATATCAAAGTCAAGCACTAAATTTGTTTGCTGTTTTTCCTTTACCTCAAAGGCTTTGTTGCTTACAATTTCTGTCTGACCACTGACTGAACCCGTCAGGTTATATTTCATATTATCAGTCGTCATTGTATAACATCCAGGTGCATTTCCATTTTGATCGATTGCATTATCCAAGATAAGACTAATGTTGCTATACGTTCCCGTTTGAATATTTCCTAAGCCCAAAGCTGCTACATTCCCATTTTGATATGCTGATAATTCAATGGTTTTTTTGCCACTAAATCCACTAAATTTTTTCCCATCAATTCTAACCTCTGTTACTGTCACAAAAGTACCTTTAATGTTGGCATCATCAGAAGGAGCATCTGTTATTTCCATCACCACTGTTCCTTGCCCATCTGGAGCTGGAGTAATAGAATCATTATTTTTATTGCATGACTGGATCATTGCAGTTGCCATTAAAGAAATAAGAATGGCCGAAAAACTTCTCTTTGTGTTAGTCATAATTTTTGTGTTTGGTTGTATTATAACAAACGAAAACAATTATTACACATTGTAAAGAGTGAGTAAACGGTAGATTAGGGTTAAATGTCGAAATTACTGTAATTTATAAAACATGTTATGTGCTTTAGAATTAGATAGTTAACTTTAATTTATAAATTCATCCTTCAAAGAATATATTTTATTTAAATTATTTATTCTCTAATTCTTTTAAAATGCCTTTTAAATTGATATCGAACTACTGCTTGAAGCGAAAAAATACTATCTTCCGTTTTGTTTTCACTCAAAAATTGAGCTTTTAGACCTAATCCAAATTGTTTGGTAATGGGATAAATATAACCAGTAGAAAACTGTAAATTTGAGAATGTCATTGTCTGGCTTTCGGCATGATTATTAAGATAATTTACTTCAGAATGATGGATGGAAATACCTGTGGCAACGGAGGCAAAGAATCTTTTAAAAATTCTCATTTGTATGCAAAATAAGATTGGTATTACACTCAAAGCGGCAGTATTAATATTCTTCCCTTCCACTAATTGAACTTCATAAACCTTGTAATAACCAGTCTCCACACCCAGACTCAATCGGTGTTCAGGTTCCCACATAAATCTAAAGGATGAACAACTGAAATTCTGTTTCAAGCCAACTCTGGAAGCATCAATTTGAAGCGTATTTATGTAATGGCTGATACCTGTATTTACATAAATACTCACGCCTCTTGCCACGCTATCACGGGTATTCCATGTATTTTGTGCAATACAAAAATGTTCCAAAAAGCACAACATGACTATTATTAAAGGCTTTTTCATGTTATTTTCGGATGTAATGATGATAAGAAACTATAGTAGGATAATTAGTAAGTATTCCATCAAAATCACCTTGGTCAATGTATTTTTTGATGAATAACTCATTGTCTAAAGTCCAACAAAAGACTTTTCTATTTTGGTCGTGCATGGCATTAACTTCAGGTGTTAATAATCCTAAAGTCCATCTCGGAGCCCACACTTGTGCGTTGATATTGTTCACATCTTCCACTGATAATTCGCACAAAGACTCAACATTTTGATAATTTGGATAAGTTTTAAAAAAGTCTAACACTTCCACTTCTGGAATGCCAATATAAATGGCTAATTGTCTGTTTTTCTGTTTGGCTCGCTCCAACATTTTTTGCTGTATCGGAATCACTTTCGCCATTGCATTATTGACAGATTTCATATCTAACCAAACTACTTTTAGATTGGTACTATCTACTACTTTCATCAAAGCATCTTCCAATTTCGGAATTTTCTCCCCATTTACTAAACGAATAAATCTTGATATTTCATCGTAAGTATAATTTACGAGTGGACCATTTAGGGGACTTTTTTTAGTAAGTCGTATATTAATATCTTCATCATGGTATAAAACAGGAATACCATCTTTTGTTAATCTTACGTCAATTTCGATACCAGTTGAGCCAAAATTCTCTGTAAATCCAATCATTTCCAACGAATTTTCAGAAATAGCAAGTAAATCAGAAGTCCTTCCACCTGAACGATGAGCCAATATTCGAAAATCATCTTTCAAAACTTTCTCTGAAAAAGGTCTTACATATATTATTTCTAATGTTTCCGTAGCAGGATTATTTCCTAAACCAAATTTACCAGTAATCTTCAAATTGGAGGTTCTGGGCTGGTTTTCTGAAAGAATAGTATTACTACCTTCACTTGGATTCAACTGCAAATTTATTCCTCCCGTTTCGCTGTTAAGGGCAAATCGCCAGTATCCGTAAATATAGATGGATGAATCTTTTTTCATCCCTTTTGTAACGGCATAAAGCCCATTTGAACCGCCAAAAATGGATAAATTATTTTGATAATTCCACTTCAAGATTAATATATCGCCAAAAATTTCATTCCCTTTTATAACTTTATAAATTCCTTCTAATTTTGTTTTAGTATTATTAGTTAAAGGTTTCCCATCAGTAATTGGAGGAATTATATTTACCGTTTCGGGAAGGTCATAATCATTGCAACTACCCATTGAAAATAGGACGAGTAATAGGAAAGATAATTTATGGATAATATTTTTTGAAATTTTCATAATATAACTACTTGATAATCAATCCTAAAGAAAATTCTATGTTATGATATTTTCGATTAAAAGCACTGAATGAGGGCCAAACTGGATAGTAATATTTTACAAAATTATCCCGACAACCCACAATTAATATATGATTTGCCCAAAGGCGTTGTTCTACATAAACACCCACGGAACCGCCGTTGAAAAAATCCGAAAATTCAGTTACTTTGATTCCTCCTGCGGTAGTATTTATATAAGTAATAATATTTATATCTGATTTTATGGTAATAGCAATATCTTTAATTTTAAAGCCCAAAGAAACGTTTGGATAATGAGACCATGCCGATGTACGATTATTAAACCCAAATTGTGTTAACGCTCCGAAAATGAAACCCATATCATAGCCAATTTTGGTTGAAAACTTCTTCCAAGGTTTATTCCAATGCAAACCTATTTTTGCTTGATTGGCAATATAAATAGAATTAATATTTGCTGATAAATCAAAGCCTTGCGGCAAACCAAGGGTGGCAGATAAATCAATTAGGGGAATTCTAATGGCTGATTCCACATAATCCAAAGGGAATTTTGTGGATGTTAGCCCCACAACAGCCTTTAACTGACCCGATTTCCAGACGTGAGGAAGCAAGTAACTATTTTTCTCAATATCAAATTTTTTTCTTGGCTGTATAGGTAATAAACTGTCTGTTTGAGCAAACAAACTTATGTCATTAAGAGAAAATAATGTGATTATGGTAAAATATAATTTCATTAAATATATTGAGTAAGTGATACCAAATCAATTGATAAAAAAACTATACCAACAAGTATCAGCAATTTGATAAATACTTCCCCACAAAAAAGAATTCCCAATTTCTAAACAAATTGTATTTTACAACAATCAATTTAAAATCAGGAATTCTTGGAAAAATGTTTAGTATTTTCCTTATTTTTCTACTTGCGAATAATTTAATTCTACTGGCGTATTTCTACCAAAGATTTTAACCATTACATTCAATTTTTTCTTATCATCAAAAATCTCTTCAACTGTTCCTTCAAAACCAGAAAATGGTCCATCAATAACCTGGATTGTTTCACCTTTTGAAAAATTTGTTGAAGACGCTTCCTCTATAGTTGCAGCATCGTCCATTTTACCCAAAATACGGGTAATTTCACCTTGACGCAAAGCAATGGGTGTTTTAGAAGTCTTGCCATCATTCCAACTTAAAAAACCAATAACACCTGGCATAGACGTAATTAAATGGGCTACTTCGCCGTACTTAATATCCGCTTCTACGAAAATATATCCTGAAAAAAGTGTTTTTTCACGTATCGTTTTTTTTCCGTTACGCATTTCAAAAATTTTCTCAGTAGGAATAACAATCTGAGGAATGTATTCTTCAAGGCCTTGTCTGGCAATTTCATTTTCCAGATAAGTTCTTATTTTTTTTTCTTGCCCTGAGACTGCCCTCAGAACGTACCAGCTTGTTTCTGCCATAATATTATTGCGGAATTCTTAGGATTGCGGATTTTAGATTTTCGATTGCGGATTTATTCTCGATTTCAATCCGAAATCAAAAATTCGCAATCGAAGATTAAAATGATTGATAGAATAATTCTAAGCCTGATTTGAAGACAAAGTCCACCAAACCAACCACCATTGCAAATATCAACGACGCTACTAATACAAGCGTTGAAGATGATTGTAATTCAGAAAATTTAGGCCATGTTACGTTCTCTGTAACTTCTGTCCAAGAATCACCAAAAAGATTTTTAATTTTGTTCATGGTTGTTTTTGCTGTGAGCTTGTCGCTACGATTATAAACTTTTAAGTTCCAGAATTTTAGAATTCAAACTTCAAGTCAATTTACAAAAACAATGTAAATACTTAAAATCAGAAATCCCAAAATTTGGAACTTAATTAACTTGCACGGGAACAAGGATTCGAACCCTGATCAAGGGTGTTGGAGACCCGCATTCTACCGTTGAACTATTCCCGTGTTTAATGGAGTGCAAAGTTAAGGGTTTATCCTATATTTTCAAATGTATATTGAAAAATTTAGTTGAAAAAAAAGCGCTTCTCTTCAGAGAAACGCTTTTTTTTCTTTTATTTCCTGAGAAATTACTCAACAATTTCAGTTACCTGACCAGCACCCACAGTTCTACCACCTTCACGGATAGCGAAACGAAGACCTTTATCCATGGCAACTTTGTTTAATAAAGTTACATCAATTGTTAAGTTATCACCAGGCATACACATTTCAACACCCGCTGGCAACATGATTTCTCCTGTTACGTCTGTTGTACGGAAATAGAATTGTGGACGATATTTGTTAAAGAATGGTGTATGACGACCACCTTCTTCTTTTGACAAAATATAAACCTCTGCTTTGAATTTTGTATGTGGTTTCACTGAACCTGGCTTACAAATAACCATACCACGGCGGATAGATTCTTTGTCAATACCACGTAACAATAAACCTACGTTATCACCAGCTTCTCCACGGTCAAGGATTTTACGGAACATCTCAACACCAGTTACTACTGATTTCAAGCCTTCTGCACCCATACCTAAGATGTCTACTGTTTCTCCTGAATTGATAATACCTGTTTCGATACGACCAGTTGCTACTGTACCACGACCTGTAATCGAAAATACATCTTCTACTGGCATCAAGAATGGTTTATCAGTTGCACGTGGAGGAATTGGAATCCAGTTATCAACTGCATCCATTAACTCGTCAATTTTACCAACCCATTTTGGATCTCCATTCAAGCCACCCAAAGCAGAACCTTGAATTACTGGAATATTGTCACCGTCAAAGTTATAAAACGATAACAATTCACGAATTTCCATTTCTACTAATTCCAACAATTCTGGATCATCAACTAAATCGACTTTGTTCATGAAAACAACCAATTGAGGAACACCAACTTGACGAGCTAAAAGGATATGCTCACGAGTTTGTGGCATTGGTCCGTCAGTTGCAGCAACTACAATAATTGCACCGTCCATTTGGGCAGCACCAGTTACCATGTTTTTCACGTAATCGGCGTGACCAGGACAGTCAACGTGAGCATAATGGCGACTTAATGTTGAATATTCTACGTGAGCAGTATTGATGGTAATACCACGCTCTTTTTCTTCTGGGGCTGAATCAATCGCAGAGAAGTCTTTTTTCTCAGCAAGACCTTTATCTGATAATACTTTTGTAATTGCCGCTGTTAATGTAGTTTTACCGTGGTCAACGTGACCGATTGTACCAATGTTTACGTGAGGTTTACTACGGTCGTAATTTTCCTTTGCCATGATATTTAGTTCTTAATTTGATTTTATAAAAAGA
>JACMRQ010000012.1 GCA_014376355.1 Arcicella sp.
TAATATGCTCTAATCTCAACCCCTTTCATAAAATTCACAAAAGCAGTATTTACCACTTTATTTCCTCCTGGCGTTGGATAGTTTCCTGTAAAATACCAATCTCCAGTATCATTTGGACAAGCTTTATTTAAGTTTTCAACAGTTTGATAAACAATGGCTAATTCAGCTTTCAGATTTTTTGGTTTTACTAATTCTGCAATTTTTTCTGAAATTTCCTCTACGGTAAATGGCTCATAAATTGCCTTTACGTAGTTTTCTTCCGTGGCAGTTCCCATTTCGATAGCTGCCAAACAACGTCCCAGAGTTTCTTCCAAAACGTCATCCATATTGCGTTCTATTAATAATTGATAAGCCGCACGGAAAGCCACAAATTCTTTCATTCTCGACATATCAATTCCATAACAATCAGGATAACGAATCTGTGGGGCAGACGAGACTATTACGATTCTCTTAGGACCCAATTTATCCAAAAGGCTCACAATTGAACGTTCCAGCGTGGTTCCTCGGACGATAGAATCATCAATTAAAACCACATTATCCGTCCCTTTTTTGATAACCTCAAAAGTCGTGTCATATACGTGAGCAACCATGTCATTACGGTCAGCATCGTTGGTAATGAAAGTACGAAGTTTTACATCTTTTGAAATCAATTTCTCAACTCTTGGACGGAAAGTTAATAAATCATCAAGGTCTTTTTCAAATAAAATACCTTCCAAAATTGCTTTTTTACGTTCTTTGGCAAGATGGTCCTCCAAACCTTCAATCATACCCAAAAAAGCCGTTTCAGCAGTGTTCGGGATATAAGAAAAAACGGTATTCTTTAAATCGTAATCAACTTCTTGAAGTACTTGTGGGATCACCAATCGACCTAATTGCTTGCGTTCAGTATAAATATCTGGGTCAGAAGCCCGAGAGAAATAAATACGTTCAAAACTACACGATTTTTTTTCAATAGGTTCAATGAATTGCTTTTCAGAGTAATTTCCCCTTTTGTCTACAATCAAAGCATAACCAGGTTTTATCTCTTTAATTTCGTCATAATTACAGTTGAAACTAGTCTTAATTGCTTGTTTTTCAGACGCTACCACAACCACTTCATCATCGGCATAATAGAAGGCTGGTCTGATACCTGCGGGGTCTCTGGCAACAAATGAAGCACCATATCCAGTGAGTCCTGCCATAGCATATCCACCGTCAAAATCACGGCATGAGCGTTGCAGAACTCGTTGTAAATCAATATTCTCCTCAATAATATTCGACAATTCTGGGTTCTGAAATTCGCCTCTAAAATACTCGAATTGGCGTTGGTTTTCCTCGTCCAAAAAGTGTCCAATTTTTTCCATCACCGTCACAGTATCAACCCTTTCTTTTGGATGTTGACCCAAGGAAACCAATTTGTCAAAGAGTTCATCTACATTGGTCATGTTGAAATTTCCAGCCATTACCAAGTTTCTGCTTCGCCAGTTGGATTGTCTCAACATCGGATGACAGTTTTCGATTTCATTCTGTCCGTGCGTTCCATAGCGAAGATGTCCTAATAGAACTTCCCCCGAAAAAGCAATATTTTCTTGAATCCAATGAGCATCTTTCAGCTTATCTTTGTTGCCTTTGAAGGCTTTCTGAAATTTTTTGTGGATTTTTCTGAAAATATCAGGTACAGCATTTTGTTCGATTGAACGGTAGCGACTGATATAACGATGTCCTGGGGAGACATCAATTTTGATATTGGCTACACCAGCTCCGTCTTGCCCTCGGTTTACTTGTTTTTCCATCATCAAATACAATTTATTCAAGCCATAAAGTGGCGTGTTGTATTTATTGATATAATACTGGTAATCCTTCCTAAGACGGATAAGTGCTATACCGCACTCGTGTTTAATTGCGTCAGACATGACCTTTTTGGTAGTTTTGAATTGAAAGAACCCTATTTTTAGAAATAAAAGTTCCGTAAACCAAAGTATTAAAATGAGGATTCAGTAAATTTTCGCAATAAATCTTGATTAAATGATAATAGTATTGGTGTTATTTTTCTGTTAGCAAAATTAGGCAAATTTTAGGGAATGTTCCTAATTGTTGTGGGATTGTTATTTTAAAATAATATTCCAAATTATCCACCACTCACAGGAGGAATCAAAGCAATTTCATCATTTTCTGATAAAATTAAATCCGATTCTGCATATTCACTATTTACAGCAACCAAAAGAGATTTTATAGCTTGTAATTTTGGAAAATCAGCTTTTAATTTACCTAAAATAGCCTGAACATCTGCCGTTTGGCTCATTTGTATTTCTGTGATATTGCTTCCTACAATATCTCTTGTTACCCCGAAAAGATTTATTTTATACTTCATAATATATTTAATTTTAATTAATGACTTACAGAATAAGAGAATTTTAATTCATACATCTGTGTTATTGACTAAATTTGTTCAACAAAAAAACATATTAAAAAGTGCCAACTCAAACTGCTCAAATAATTTACGATAATCACGGTCGCCCGATAACCTATTTACGTTTGGCGGTAACAGACCGTTGTAATCTCCGTTGCTTTTATTGCATGCCTGAAGTTGGCGTAAAATATTTTCCAAAGTCAAAATTACTGACTTATGAGGAAATGTTACGCACTGTTTCGGTACTTTCTGAATTGGGAATTTCAAAAGTTAGGATTACTGGTGGCGAACCTTTTGTGCGTCACAACATGATTGATTTCATGTATCAAATGTCTGAAATTGAGGGAATTAATGAATTAAATATTACGACCAACGGAATTTTGACAGGGCAGTATATCCGCCAAATGAAAGAAATGGGTGTGCGTGCTGTCAATTTGAGTTTAGATACTTTAAACAAAAAACGCTTTTTTGAAATTGCTCGTCGGGATGAATTTGATATAGTTTACAAAACACTTTTCGATTTATTAGATGCTGGTTTTGAAGTAAAAGTCAATGCCGTGGTGATGGACGGAAAAAATACCGAAGATATTTTACCTTTGGTAGAATTAACCCGAAATCATAAAGTTTCTATTCGCTTTATTGAAGAAATGCCTTTCAATGGCGAAGGTGCACATTATCCAAAATTAGAATGGAATTTGCACAGAATTTTATCTGAAATAAAAAGTAAATATCCTGATTTACAAAAACTTACAGATTCTCCTAATTCAACTTCTTATAATTATCAAGTCCCCAATTATCAAGGAAATGTGGGAATTATTGCAGCCTTTTCACGTACTTTTTGTGGAACTTGCAATCGCATACGCCTAACCGCCACAGGTGATTTAAAAACCTGTTTATATGACGATGGCGTTCTAAATATCAGAGATTTATTAAGAAGTGGAATAACGAATGAAGACTTGAAAAATACCTTTTTACAGGTATTTAAAAATCGCCCAAAAGATGGTTTTGAGGCAGAACGTGGTCGTAAAAGTGTTATCTCGGAATCGATGACCACAATAGGAGGGTGATTTCTTAAAAATAAAAATAGTAAATTTAAAAGTATCAAGAGCAAACAAAAGGCTTTTTTGTGAACTTTTGGTACTTTTGTATTTTAATAATTACCTCAAAATGACAATTCCAGAAATATTTGATAATTTCAATAACCTTAAAGTTCTCATCATTGGTGATGTAATGCTTGATGCATATACATGGGGAAAAGTAGAAAGAATTTCACCCGAAGCACCCGTCCCTGTGGTCAATGTTCGCAATCGAGAAATAAGATTAGGTGGTGCAGGCAACGTTGTAATGAACGTCCAAGCTCTTGGTGCTGAACCTATTATCTGTTCTGTTATCGGCACAGATTCTTACGGTGATTCTTTATTGAACTTATTAAAAGAACATAATCTTTCAACCGACGGGATAATCCAATCCGAAACCCGAATCACTACTGTTAAGGAACGAATTATTGCAGGTTCGCAACAGATTGTTAGAGTCGATACGGAAACCGACAAACTAATTAATGCTTCTGAAAATCAGATACTTTGCGACAAAATAAAAGAATTAGCTCATACTGCTAATGTTATTATTTTTGAAGATTATGATAAAGGCGTTCTTTCAAGAGAATTAATTCACGACATTATTTCTTTTGCAAACGATAATAATATTCCAACCATTGTGGATCCTAAGAAACGGAACTTTCTTTTCTATCAAAAAGCGACTCTTTTTAAGCCTAATTTAAAGGAATTAAAAGAAGGTTTATCTATTCATTTTGATGTAAAGAATCCTGATGAATTATCAGATGCTGTGGCAATATTAAAATCTACTTTAGAATTGGGAGGAGTTTTTGTAACTCTTTCAGAAAGAGGTGTTTATATAGATTTTGAAAGTGAGCAAAAAGCCATTCCTGCACACATACGTACTATTGCGGATGTATCGGGTGCTGGTGATACCGTTATTTCTATTGCAGCTTGTTGTTTGGCTTTGGGACTTTCGCCCGCAATTATCGCAGGACTTTCTAATTTGGGTGGAGGTTTGGTTTGTGAATCAGTGGGCGTTGTGCCTATTGATAAAGAACTATTGAAACATGAGGCTCTTTTAAATTTGCAGACTACTTAGGTTTTTCTTCGATTCCCAACATTGTTAAGGCTGGGTTTATGGTTCTGGAAGTAATCATAACTTTGAAAATTTTATTTCCTGCCAAGCTAAATTCAGCCACAAATTTTCCTTTCTCTTTTAAACTTCTGTAAACAGCAGTATAATTTATTTTCGAGTCCCAACCATTAATTGCTAAAGCCGTTTTTAATTGGTCGAGGCATTTACTAAGGTTTGAAAAATAATTAAAAATAGTCTCTTTTTGTCGAATTGTATTTAATGAACCAATCGGAATAACTGCCACTTCATAAATGAGTTGTTGCTTCATAAAATTAAGTAGAATTAAAATGAAAAATTATCTTACTATTTTTCAAACGTAAAACTTTATACAAACGTTCGTCGTTTTACTAATATATGTTTAAATACAGAACAAAAAAGCCCCGCTAATCAGTGAGGCTTTTTTTGTACCTTTTGACTTTGTAACTTAATTTATTCCGATAAAACAGCCGTAAATTCAATTTCAACTAAATATTCAGGGGCAACTAATCTGCTAATTTCATAAATTCCTGTGGTTGGTTTAATGTCCTTAAAATAGGCTCCGTGTGCTTTGGCGATATTATCAAATTGCGTAATGTCAGTTGTAAAAATTCGGGTTCTTACTATATCTTTCATATTTGCTCCAGCTTCTTCTAAAACTACTGCGATACGTTCCAAAATATTATTCGTTTGTGCAAAAGCATCATCGGCCTTAACTTTTTCTCCGTCAACAATGGCAACTGTGCCTGAAACTTCAATAATATTCCCGATTCTTACGGCACGGCAATAACCCATTTTATCTTCCCACGGTGAACCCGTAAGTATATTTTGTCTTGACATTATTTTATTTTTTGATTGAATTGCAAAGATATAAAGAAATGAAAATCTAAAGGAATTCTAATGTTGTAATACTTTAAACTCCAGTCCTTTATTGTATTTTTACCTCATGACTATTCGCACACGCCTTACTCTTCTATTTTCAAGCATTGTTTCCACATTGTTATTAATCTTCTGTATCGTAATTTATCTCGAAAGTGAGTATAATCGTCAGCATGAGTTTACCATTAGTTTACGTGAGCAGGCAATGACATCCGCTGGAATTTTGTTTGGTAAAGAAGAAATAAGTCCCGACTTATTGAAATTATTGGATAAAAATCAAATGACCGTTTTGACCCAAGAAGAAATCGTAGTTTATAATTCAAAAAATGAAAATATTTATGAAAGCGGTACAGATTATTTAACGATTAATTTAGGAATACTATCCCAGATTCGTCAAAAAAGAGAGTTTTCCTTCCAACAAAAAGATCGTGAAGTATTGGGTTTAATTTTTAATAATGGGAAAGAGGAATTAATCATTATTGTGTCGGCAATGGACAAATATGGGTTAAGTAAACAGCAAAATCTTGGCTTAATGTTGATTTTTGGCGGTTTATTAATGGTCTTAATTGTGTGCTTAACGGGGTGGTTTTTTGCAGGAAAATCACTTAAACCTATTAATAATGTTATCCGAAGCATAGACGGAATTGGAGCTTCACAGCTCAATTTACGACTTGACGAGGGTAATCAAACCGATGAAATTGCTCAGCTCGCCCAACGATTTAACAAAATGCTCAATCGTCTGGAAAAAGCCTTCAAACTACAAAGGGCATTCGTTGCTCACGCCTCACACGAACTGCGAACTCCCTTAACTGCTATCACAGGACAGATTCAAGTTTCATTATTGGCAAACGATAGTCCGAGGGAGCTTAAATTAATGATTCAGTCTATTCTTGAAGATGTGCAACAACTTAATCGCTTGACAAATAATTTGTTAGACATGACAGCTCTTGATTCGGATGATACTAAAACCATTTTTTCGTTGGTAAATGTTGCTGAATTATTATGTCAAGTAAGGGAGGGATTATTAAAAAAATATCCTCAATGTCAAATAATTTTAGAACTTGATGAAAATCTTGATTTGTTGCCCGAGGTGATTGCCCATGAAGGATTATTATCGACTGCTATTCTAAATTTGGTGGAAAATGGCGTAAAATTTTCTCCTAAAAATCAAGTAAAAATTAAATTTCGGATTTATGCTAAAGAGCTCATTCTTACTTTTTATAATGAAGGTATAGCCATTCCTGAACACGAACAAAGTCAAATTTTTGAACCCTTTCGGCGTGGATCAAACTCTCGAAATACCAAAGGGTACGGAATCGGGCTTTCGTTGACTCAAAAAATCATAAATCTCCATCATGGGACAATATCAGTGCAATCTTCTGAAAATCAAGGGACTACATTTATCCTAAAGCTTCCCAAAAACTGATTTAGCATTTAATTCTAATTACCTTCTAATATCGCTTTAATCCGAGTTTAACAGTGATGTCATAAATTTGTTATGTCCAAAGTTTCCAATTCACTTTGGTAATTTTAATTTTCTCACTTAACAAAATATATCATTATGAAAACGACCTTATTATTAGTTTTTTTTATTAGTTATAGAATATTTGCACAAAATATTCCTACTAACGACCCAGGCTATAGTCTTCACAACTACAAACATGTTAATAAAGCAATGGCAATTGCCAGAAGAGATACCAATAAAGGCATAAGAGTTTCACTGGAAGAAACGAATAGAGATTACAAAAAACTTGCTTCAAAAGCTAAAGAAAATACTTTGAAAATATTTAGGGAAGGGAAAAAAGAAGATTATTTGAAAAGAGTGAATTACAAAATGCCAAATGGATAATTTAATATATCGTATTGATTATCAGTACATTATTGAAAATTATAATTTTAATTCCACTCATTACTTTATTATTAAACTATGAATATCTCAAAAACAATGTCGCCATTAGACTACGCAAAATTGATTTTAGAAAAAGTGAGTTTTAGTCCTAAAATTTTCAGAAAAGAGTTAAGAAAGGCTCTAAGAGTATCTTCAAAACGTGATTTTAAGCAGTTAATGACTTGGTGTAAGGAGCAATTTAGAGTAAAGAAATAAGTTTTACACCTATGATTAGTTAAATAAAAATTTACAGTAATTTCATTTCTGATATTATGAAAATGATTATTGATCCAATGCATCTGATGATTGGCTTACAGTGCAGAGGAGATGATAACAATAAATTGTATTTATTGAGTAATTTTATCGCTGGAAATAGAAGATTCATTTGGCACCTTAGTAATCAATTAAATAATAATTTACATGACAGTCAATAAAAGAATTTTAGTAGTTGAAGACGAAATTAAAGTGGCTACTTTTATCAAAAAAGGACTTAAAACTCAATCGTTTGAGGCAGAGATTGCCTTAGATGGAGAAGAAGCTAAGAAATGGTTTAATGAACAGTCTTTTGATTTGGTGATTTTGGATTTGAACTTACCTGACATGAGTGGTTTAGAAGTATGTTCATACATCCGTGAACGAAATGTAAAAATCCCAATTCTAATGCTAACTGCACTTGGAACGGTTGCCGATAAACTTTCAGGTTTTGAAGTTGGAACGGATGACTATATGGTAAAACCATTTGACTTTATGGAATTATTAGTTCGGATAAAAGCTCTTTTAAAACGAACAGAAGAGGTGTTTTTGCCCAATGAAAAACTGCAAGTTGCAGATTTAGAATTGGATATGGATGAAAAGGTGGCTCGCAGAGGAGGCAACGTAATTACTTTGACGGCTCGTGAATTTAATCTTCTGGAATTTTTAATGAGAAACCGAGGAAAAGTAGTATCAAAAGTAGATATTGCCGAAAAGGTGTGGGATATCAACTTCGATACAGGCACAAATTTCGTGGAGGTTTACATTAATTATCTACGAAATAAAGTGGATAAAAGTTACTCAAATAAGCTCATTCATACCGTTGTTGGTATGGGATATATGTTGAAGAGTAAGTAAAAGAACTCTCTTTTCTCCATTTTTCAATTGTTTAATTGGCTCAACTAATTATCTACAAAATCCCCTTTAATTCACACAAATCTTGAATTTCATACATCGGCTTAATCGAAATATCTTGATTTCGTTGGTCAGGATTAAAGAAAACAGCGTCAATTCCTGCACGGGTTGCCCCCACAATGTCCGACTGAAAACTGTCGCCAATCATTAAACATTCTTGCGGTACTGCTTTTATTTTTTTTAAAGCATATTCAAAAATACGAGAATCTGGTTTTTTGTAGCCTGAATTCTGAGATGTAATCACCTCTTGGAAAAAATGAGTAATCTTGCCAGCATCCATTTTTATGGACTGAATTTCATCAAAACCATTGGTAATAATGTGCATGGGATATTTAGGAAAAAGGTATTCTAAAGTCTCATGAGCATTGGGAAGAAGATGGTGTTTTTTAGAGGAAATATTAATATAAGTCTCCGAAATTTCATCACAAATCGATTGATTTTCAATGCCTAATTGGCTGAATATCAATCGAAAGCGACTATGGCGGAGTTCTGGTTGTGAGATTCGTCCAGCTTCATATTTATCCCACAATTGATGATTTATTTCGTTGAATTTTAGGTAAAATTTTGTAGATGATGGAACACCCAAAGCCTGTAAGTTGAATTTCTCATAGACCTCCTCTAAACCGATTTTTGAGTTAGTATTATGATCCCAAAGAGTATGGTCAAGGTCGAAAAAAAGATGCTTGTATTTCATTGTTATTCGTTAATGATATTCAATATTTGGGAAAAAATGATTCATCCAGAAGTTGAATTTTATGCAATTTAGGACTGATTTTTGTTTCCCCTTCAATAATTAATACATTTGCAAAAACTATTGTTTTGGATGTTTGTTTCAAATCATTAATATTCTCATAATAAATAAGCATCAAAAACAAACCGAGCGACGGTCGTATCTAACATCGAAAATAAAATGGCAAAGCAACAACAAGAAGAAGAAAATCAAATAAACGTAGAATTATCTGAAGAAATGGCAGAGGGTGAATACGTAAATTTAGCAATGATAGCACATTCTCAAAGTGAGTTTGTAATAGATTTTATTAAAATGATGCCAGGCATTCCTAAAGCAAGAGTAAAATCAAGGGTGATTCTCACACCAGACCATGTGTATCGTTTAATGCAAGCTTTAAAAGAGAACATTCAAAAATATGAAGAGATTTACGGAGCAATTTCAGATGACCAAAGTCAGGTAGGTTTTCAGTTTCCAATGAATTATCGTGGACCCATTGGGGAGGCTTAATATATGAATTAAATTATGGTATGAATACTCAAACTGTTTTTTTGAAGCATAAATCATCTTTTAATTAATCTTGGTGGTATTTAAAATAAAAAAGCGTAAAACGAGACAGAAAATTTCTGCAAATGTTTACGTTTTTTTTGACTGTGTAAAAATTGCTAATTTCAGCTCTTTTCCTCAATTTCTTCACTTAAATTGAGTATATCTGTATATGAAATCTTCTTTCAAATCAAGATAACCATAAATAAGGTCTAATGAACAATCAACTCAATAAAACACATTTAGCTTCAAATTTAGTTAATCTTAGTAAGCACCTCAATTTGCCCAATGAATCAGTATTTAATCTTCCAGAAAAAGTTTTGCAGTTCGGAACGGGTGTTTTGCTTCGTGGACTGTGCGATTATTTCATTGATAAAGCCAATAAACAAGGAATTTTTAATGGTAGAATTATCGTCGTAAAATCAACGGATAAAGGAGATGCTGATGCTTTTAATGAACAGGATGGGCTTTTTACACACGCTGTAAAAGGTATAGAAAATGGTCAAGCCATCGAGCAATATATCTTGAATGCTTCCATCTCACGCACACTTTCTGCTCGTTCACAGTGGCATGAGATTCTGCATTGTGCCAAAAATCCTGAGATGCAGATTGTTATCTCTAACACGACTGAGGTAGGAATTGCTTTACTGGAAAATGATAAAATTACGAATAATCCTCCTGCCTCTTTTCCCGTAAAATTATTAGCTTTTTTATATGAACGGTGGAAGGAGTTTAAGGGTTCTGCATCAAGTGGAATGGTTATCGTTCCAACTGAATTAGTGGTTGGAAATGGAGATTTATTAAGAGATATTGTCTTGAAACAAGCCCACAATAATAATCTCGAACCTGAATTTATTGATTGGCTGAAAAAGCACAATAATTTCTGTAACTCATTGGTAGACAGAATAGTGCCTGGACAGCCAGAGAAAGAAATGGTGGACGAACTACAGAAAAAATTTGGCTATGAAGATAACTTAATGGTGCTTTCGGAAGTGTACCGTCTGTGGGCAATTCAAGGAGATGAACACGTTCGTAAAGTATTGTCATTTGCTCAAGCAGATAGTGGTGTAATCATTGAAAGAGACATTGAAATTTACCGAGAACTAAAACTCCGTATGCTTAATGGAACACATACTTTACAGTGCGGAATGTCGTATCTTTTAGGTTTTAGAACAGTAAAAGATGTGATGGCAAATGGCTATTTGAGTAGAATTGTTACTAATCTAATGTTAGGTGAAATGTCATTAGCGATTCCCTATAAGATAGATGCCAAAACTCGTGACCGTTTCGGAAGAATGGTTCTCGACCGTTTTCGTAATCCATTTTTGAACCATAAATTATTGGATATCACCGTTCAATATACCACAAAAATGAAGATGCGTAATATTCCAGTTCTTCTGCAATATTACCGTGAATTTGGTAAGCCTCCAGAACTATTTGCGATGGGTTTTGCTGCTTATTTGCAGTTTATGAAGAGTGAGAAAGAGGTAAATGGAACGTATTATGGAGAATCAAATGGAAGTTATTATCCAATAAACTGCAACTTTGCGCCCTATTTTTATGAGGCTTGGCAGGATTTTGACTTAGAAAAAGTATTAGCTAATCGTAGCCTTTGGGGAGAAGATTTAACGCAATTAGAAGGATTTGCTGATGCTGTTCGGAAATATTTATAAAAGAAAAAATATGAAAGTTACTACCTTCGGAGAGGTCATGATGCGGTTGAGTACTCCTAATTTCTCTCGATTTCCACAGGCGACTCAGTTTGATATAAATTTTGGTGGTGGTGAAGCAAATGTTTCATCTTCGTTGGCTATTTTAGGAATTTCAGCTAATCATGTTACCCGTTTTCCAGATAACGATTTAGGACTAACTGCTACAAATATTTTTAAGAAATTTGGCGTTGGTACAGAACATATTATTTATGGAGGTGATAGAATTGGTATTTATTTTGTTGAAAAAGGAGCAGCTATGCGTCCAAGTAAAGTTGTGTATGATCGAGTCAATTCCTCTTTTGCAACACTTCAATCCGCTGATTTTAATTGGGAAGAAATTTTGAAAGACACGACTTGGTTTCACTTTACGGGTATAACTCCTGCGATTTCAGAAGCGGCATTTCAAGCTTGTTTAGAAGCCGCACAAACTGCCAATAGAATGGGGATTACCGTTTCTGCTGATGTTGGTTACCGTTCAAATCTTTGGAAATGGGGTAAACGTCCGAACGAAATTATGCCTCAATTAATTGAAAATTGTGATATAATTGTGTGTAGTAAAGGTGATGCTGCCGATATGTTCGGAATTATTCCAAATGATGAAAAAGGTAGTTTTAAGTCTGTTTGTAAGCAAATTACAGCACGCTTTCCAAAGGTTAAAAAAATCTTAAATACTAAAAGAGGACAAATATCCGCTTCTCATAATACACTTTTAGGTAGATGCTGGGATGGCACGCAAATGCTTGAAACCGAAGCCATTAATATTCCCGATATTGTAGATAGAATTGGCGGTGGCGATGCTTTTATGGCGGGTTATATTTACGGAGAATTGATTTACAAAGACTGCCGCAAAGCACTCGAATTTGGGGTTGCGGCTTCCGCCCTAAAACATACCATCGAAGGCGATTTCAACCTTGTGAGTGTGCAAGAAGTGGAGGCGGTAGTGAAAGGAGATGTTAGTGGACGGTTGAAGAGGTAAAATAAAATTAAAAACAAAATGAAATTCACAAAAGAAGAATTATACGCAAAACTTAGCGAAGTACCCATCATGCCTTTGTTTAACCACTCCGACTTGGCGGTAAGTAAGGCAGTTGTAAAAGCATGTTATGATGGTGGAATAAAGGTCTTTGAATATACAAATCGTGGCGAAGGAGCAGCATTGATTTTTGCGGAATTAGTAAAATATGTCCGTGAAGAATTACCCGATATGGCCATTGGAATTGGTACGGTTTTCAATGCCGAAGAAGCTGAATATTTTGTCAGTTTAGATACCGATTTTATTGTACAACCCATTCTAAACATAGCCGTGGGAGCAGTTTGTAATAAACACAAAATTGCATGGATGCCAGGTGTAATGACAATTTCAGAAATTTATAATGCTCAACAAGCTGGAGCAGATATTATCAAGATTTTTCCTGCCAATGTCCTTGGAACGGCATTTATTAAGGCACTCAAAGCTCCAATGCCTCATGCAAAAGTGATGGTAACG
Organism: Arcicella sp.; assembly: GCA_014376355.1. GTDB lineage: Bacteria > Bacteroidota > Bacteroidia > Cytophagales > Spirosomataceae > Arcicella. Next base: position 12,961 of record JACMRQ010000012.1, read on the forward strand.
GGAGGCGTTGAACCCAATGAAGAGAATTTAAAAGGTTGGTTTTCAGCGGGTGTAACTGCCGTAGGAATGGGTTCTCAATTATTTCCAAAAGACGTTTTAGCCTCAGGAAATTATAAGCAAATTGAGGAGGTTGTGAAGAAGTGCATAGCGATGGTGAAAGAGTGTTAGATTGCCACAATAAAATTATCTAAATTTGGATTTGTCAGATACAGGATTTTTTGGATTATTGTCCAATTTGTTTAATCAAAAAAATCTATTAATCTGACTAATCTAAATTCAAAAAATATCGCTGAGACTTAGTTGCACTCTTAAACTAATATCCAACGCTCAATCTCTCCTAAAAAACTGAATAATCACTACCACTGTTGTTGTAAAAATAGTACTACAAATAACTTTCACCATTACTGGAAAAAACAGTCCCCAATCAGAGGCCTCTAATAAAAAAAGCACAAAATGATGAATAATCGTTAACGTGGCTGCATAAGAAATGAACCAAGTTAAACCCATTGAATTTAAGCTCAATGTTTGGCGTTCATCATATCCTCGTTGCGGAGTTAGCAATGAAATTACAGAGGGACGAATAAAAGCTATTAGTGTCATTGCAGCGGCATTTGCTCCAATGGTATTATAGAAAATATCTACCATTATTCCTGCAAGGAAACCAAGTAAAATAAGAGTTACCTTGTTGATATCGAAAGGTAAAAGTATAATACTGGCTATATATACAAAACAGAATGCATAGTTGAAGAGTACCAATTGTCTTACAAAAAATATTTGTAATAAAAGGTAAAATGCAAAAATAAGAACTTGTGAAAATATACTTCTTGACGTCATTTATTTTTATCTACTGGCTCTCAGTTATTGGCTGTTAGCTTCTTATTTAATTATTTTTAATTTTGATGGGAATCACCTTGTGATTTTATTAATGAGTATATTTTAATATACTTGGGAATCAAAATTACTTTGTCTTTATATCACCACTCTTTTCTTCCAATGCTTTTTGTTCACTCAATAGTTTATTATTTATCACATATACATAAGCAAGCGTATGGAAATTTGTAGCTAACTGTACATCAATTTCGTGAAAAGTTTGGTCGGGTTTTACGCCCACTTTTCTAACGTATCCAATAATAATATTAGGAGGGAAAACATAATTAAAATCTGAAGTAACAACTGTGTCTTTTATCTTAACTGTTTTATAACGAGAGACTTCCGTCATTTCTACTTCATCAGGATTTACGCCTTTCCATTTTACAGAACCAATTTCATTATTACTTTTTAATTTTGCAGATACTGAATATTGAGAATGTAAAATTGAAATTACAACTGAATAATGTTCGGAGCACAACTTAATTTTGCCTACTATACCCGTAGAAGAAATTACGCCCATACCTGGAGTAAGTCCATCGGCAGCTCCTTTATCAATCGTAATATAATTGTTGAATTGAGTTGTCGTTAATCCCGATACTTTTGCTACGACAAATTTAAACCTGCTGGCAACATTGGAATCAGCTTTATAATTAACGATTGACTTATCTAATTGCTGGGCTTGCAACTTAGCAATTATCGAATTTAAATGACTATTTTCAGAAGCTAATTCACCATTTACTTCCCGCAAATTAGTATATTCTCTTATCGAATTAGATGCGTTGAGAGCCTTCGCTGCATAAAAATTACTGGTATTAAAGAAAAGGGCACTGGGATAATTATTGACTGAATAAAAAAACCAAAGGCTAAGTACCTCCAAAAATGCGAACAAAATGAACGCTCGTTGGCGAGTTATGAATTGGAAGAGTTGGTACATTTTTTTAGAGATTAGATAGTAGATGAGAGAGTTAAGACAAAAGAGTATAAAGAAAATCTAAGAGTAATGCCTCAAATGAGTCTAATTCTCTTCAAATTTCTCTATACTCTTTACTCTATCATCTATCCTCTATTATGATATAAGAATTGGCTTGAAATGGTCTAAATGTTTCAAAACTTCGCCAGTTCCACGCACAACCGCACGAAGTGGATCATCGGCAATGTGAATTGGCAATTTTGTTTTGTTGGCTAAACGCTTATCCAAACCGTGCAATAAAGCACCTCCACCCGTCAAGTGAATCCCGTTGTGATAAATATCAGCCGAAAGTTCTGGTGGCGAGACCTCCAAGGCCTTCATTACTGCTTCCTCAATTTTTGAGATTGATTTATCTAAAGCGTAAGCAATTTCTGAGTACGTAACTTTAATTTCTTTTGGAATACCCGTCATTAAATCTCGACCACGAATCTCATAATCTGCGGGAGGATTCTCTAATTCTGGTAAAGCCGAACCAACTGCAATTTTGATTAATTCAGCCGAACGCTCACCAATCAAAAGATTATGTTCACGACGCATATAATCAACAATATCACGAGTAAAAACATCGCCCGCAATACGCACAGAAGCCTCACAGACGATGCCTGAAAGGGCAATAACGGCAATTTCCGTGGTGCCACCACCAATATCCACAATCATTGAACCGTTTGGTTGTTCGATGTCAATTCCGATACCTATTGCCGCAGCGATTGGCTCGTGAACCATATAAACTTCCTTTGCCCCTGCGTGTTCGGCTGAGTCTTTTACGGCACGTTTTTCAACCTCTGTAATGCCCGATGGAATGCAAATAACCATACGGTGTGAAGGTGTAAAAAAACGATTTCCCGTGTCAATCATCTTGATCATTCCACGAATCATCAATTCGGCAGCAGTAAAGTCAGCAATTACTCCATCCTTCAATGGACGAATAGTTTTGATATTATCGTTGGTTTTTTCGTGCATCTGCATTGCCTTGTTTCCAATTGCCAAAACCTTATTGGTGGCTTTGTCGAGGGCAATAATTGATGGTTCGTCCACCACGATACGGTCTTTGTGAATGATTAACGTGTTGGCAGTACCGAGGTCAATCGCAATGTCTGAAGTTAGGAAGCTAAATAATCCCATTTTTATGATTGGTTCTTTGTTATCTGAGCTGAGTAAGTGGGGATTAGTATTGCCCCAAATCAATTTTCTTGTAAAAGTACAAAATTAATGAGAATCATTTAGAATTAATAAAAAGGAATGGTGAAAATATTTTGTTTAGGCTTTTAACTTTCCAAGAAGTTATGGGTTATTTTAAGTTTTGCCTATAATTTGCTTATTGTTAAGAAAATTTTTAGTTTCTTGACAATAATATTATGGCAAAGCACAAATTATTGTCGAGTGCTATAAATATTCCAGAAAGGTCTGAGACAACTAAACAGGGTACAAAAACCTAAAATTTGATTGAATCAATTTAGTATTATTACGATTAACATATTAATTGCTATTATGGCTGATTTTCAGAATTGTTATATTTGGGGTGATATGCCTAATATGGTCAATAATGAATGTTTTACAGAAATTTCTTACAAGAAATCGAAAGTGAAATACTTAATTGAGGCTTAAAAAAAAGGAATCCCTAACATATTCATGATTGTTAGGGATTCTCATTTCCTACCTTTTCAAAATCGCTAACTCTGTCCTCACAAAATTCATCAATGAAGCAATATGGGCTTTTGAGAAATCAAACGGAATATTGGCAGCCGCATAAATCTCGCCCATAGATTTAGTGTAACCCAATTTTAAAGCATTCAAATAGCCTTCCAAACCTTTTTGTGGATTTTCTTTGTAGTTTTTCCAAACGCCAATGGCTCCTAACTGTGCAATGCCGTATTCGATGTAATAAAACGGCAACTCAAAAATATGTAATTGCTTATGCCACATCGTATCTCTATATTTTTCCAGACCCGACCAATCGGTGATGCTGTCTGCGAATTGCTCGTATGTGCGTACCCAAGCCTCCGTGCGTTCTGTGGTAGTATGCGTTGGGTTTTCGTAAATCCAATGTTGGAATTTATCTACCGTTGCCACCCACGGAAGCGTGCTAATAATGTCTTCCAAATGTTGAATTTTTGCCCGTTTTAACTCTTCTTCATTATCAAAATACACATCCCAATTATCCATCGAAATTAATTCCATTGACATAGAAGCCAACTCTGCAACTTCCGATGGGAAATTACGGAAAGTATTCAAAGCCAAGTCTTTCGTAACAATTGAATGCACGGCATGACCGCCTTCATGTAGCATCGTAATGACATCACGCATCAATGACGAAGCATTCATAAAAATGAACGGAAAACCCGTTTCTTCCAAAGGATAATTATATCCGCCTGGAGCTTTTCCAACTCTCGATTCCAAATCCAAGCGTCCCATTCCTTTCATAATTGTGAGGCATTCGCCCAAAAATGGGTCAAGATTGGTGAAACATTCAATGGTTTTATTTAATAAATCTTCACCACCGTTGAAAGGATGTAAAGCGGGGCGACCTTCCGTATCAACTCCTCTATCCCACGGACGAAGGTCATTTAATTTCAAAGCATTTTTACGCTCATCCATTAATTCATTCAGCATCGGAACAACCGTTTCAGCAACTGCTTCGTGGAAAACAAAACAGTCTTTTGCCGTATAATCAAATCGTTTTAAGGCGGCAAAAGTATAATCTCTAAAATTTTCAAAGCCTGCATTTACAGCTACTTGATTGCGTATTTTGGTCAGTTTATTGAAAATATCATCCATTTTTTCATGGTCGGCATAACGACGTTCTTGGACTTTATCGTAAACTGATTTACGCAAAGAACGGTCAGTATTTTCTAAAAACACCCCTGCTTGTTGGAGCGTTTTCACTTGTCCATCAATTTCAACGGTCATTACGCCAACCGTTGCCTGATATTCACTCGAAAGGTTTTGAATTTCTGTAAATAAAGGAATATTTTCATTTCTAAAAATCTCTGTTTCTTTCTTCATTCCCCGAATGGTTATACGGAAGCCCGCCGCATCAAAACCAGAATCTTTCAATTCTCCCAAAAATGGATTTTCAAGCGTTTTCTTATTCAAAATATCATCGTATTCAGCCAATTGAGGCTGGATTTCACTTACGAACTGGTCAAAATGAGCTTTAATTTCTTTGTCGCCCGTATCACAAGTCATTTTGATATATCGCCAAGCGAAATTCTCAGAAAGGTAACTTTCCAATTCAGAACGGTCGGCAAAAAATTTGCGTAAATCGTTGGCATTTGTAATAGTACGTTTTACTAAATTGTCGTAAAAGGGTTTTACGCTTTCCCAAGTTGTGAGTTTAAATTCTTCGCCTAAAAACTTGCGTACTGGTGGGGTGGTGGATATAGTTTGTTGCATTTGTTTTATTGTTAATTTTTCCGAAAAAAATTTCGAGTTACATTTTTCCAAAAGTAATAGATTTCGTCTGATTGAGTGAAAATGATTTGAAAAATGTAACTTTGTAATTCAATCAATCACGCAAAAAAATGCCGCTTACCAAGGAACAAGTTCTCAAACAATATTACGGATACGATAAATTTAGACCTCTCCAAGCCGATATTATTGATTGGGTTTTGTATGGACAAGATGCGATGGTTTTAATGCCAACGGGTGGCGGTAAATCGGTGTGTTTTCAGATTCCTGCCCTCATTATGCAGGGACTGACTTTGGTTATTTCGCCGTTGATTGCCCTCATGCACGACCAAGTGCAGGCACTCAAAGCCAATGGAATTCCCTCGGCATATTTGAACTCCTCTTTGGATGGTCAGCAACAATCGGCTATTGAGCGACAAGTGCGAGCAGGTGAGTTGAAGTTATTATACATCTCTCCTGAAAAATTATTTACACAAGGTTATTTGGACTGGATTAAATCATTGGAAATTAGCTTATTTGCCATTGATGAATCGCATTGCGTATCAACGTGGGGACATGATTTTAGACCAGAATACACCAAGTTACACGTCTTAAAGTCCGCCTTTCCAAATGTGCCAGTCATTGCTTTAACCGCTACCGCCGACCGTGTTACTCGCAAGGATATTCTCACACAATTAGGCATTCCAGAAGCCCGAACGTTTATTTCTTCTTTCGATAGACCCAATCTTTCTTTGTCAGTTTTACCAGGGAGAAATCGAGTAAAAATTATTCAAAATTTCATACAAGAACGTCCCCGACAATCGGGAATTATTTATTGTTTAAGTCGAAAAAATACGGAAACCGTTACTGAGGCTTTGCAAAAAGTGGGAATCAATGCCAAATATTATCATGCAGGAATGCCATCCGCTGACCGTTCAAAGGTACAAGATGCTTTTATCCGTGATGATGTGCAGGTAATTGTGGCAACCATTGCTTTTGGAATGGGGATTGATAAATCTAATGTGCGATGGGTAATTCATTATTCGATGCCTTCAAATGTGGAAAGTTTTTACCAAGAAATCGGTCGGGCGGGTCGTGATGGTGTAAAAGCTGATACGCTGCTTTTTTATACCTATCAAGATGTGATGGTGAGAAAAGATATGATTGCTGGCTCAGAATTACCCGCAGAAATGAAGGAAGTTCAGAACGCAAAATTAGATAGAATGAAACAATATGCAGAAGCAGAAATATGCAGAAGACGCATTTTATTGAGTTATTTTAATGAGGAAGTAACTAAAGATTGTGGTAATTGTGATGTTTGCAAAAATCCTCCCATGCGATTTGACGCTACCTTGTATGCTCAAAAAGCTCTTTCTGCCGTGGCTCGCACCAACGAAAAAATAGCAATGACTATGTTGATTGATATTTTGAGAGGCTCAAATAATAAACGAATTATAGACAACCGTTATCACGAAATAAAAACCTTTGGAGCGGGTAAAGATTTAAAAGCTGATGAATGGGCAGAATATCTCCAACAAATGCTCAATTCGGGCGTGATGGATATTGCGTATGATGAAGGGCACGCCTATCGACTCAATAATGCTTCGTGGGCAGTTTTGAAGGAAGGTCGGAAAGTGAATTTGACAAGATATAAGCCTTTTGAAGAACGTCAAGCCGAACGAGAGGCGGTTGCCCCGAAAGAGAAAACCAAAAAAGAAGTCATCAAAGATGCTCTTTTTGAAAAATTACGTGAACTTCGGAAACGTTTAGCGGATGATAAAAACATTCCACCATTTGTAATATTCTCAGATGCTACGCTTTCAGATATGTCTCAACAAAAGCCAATTTCGCAAGAAGCTATGTTGAATGTATCGGGTGTAGGACAGCAAAAATATCAGCAGTACGGGGATGTTTTTATCAATGAAATTAGATTATTTTTAAAATCTGTTTCAAGTACAAATACCGCATCATTGGGGATTAATACGGTTCAATATACTTATAAATTATAACAGGAAGGTAACACAGTGGAGGAAATGGCAAAAATTCGAGGTTTGAGTGAAGTTACCATATTTTCACATTTGAGTAAA
>JACMRQ010000132.1 GCA_014376355.1 Arcicella sp.
ATATTTGGTAATGGTGGTGAATTAGACGAAAAACGTGGAGCCAGTGCAGCAGGTTTGAGAAGTATTGAAGCTCGTGTTATTGCTGAAGAATCATTTAAATCAACTAATCCAGAGGATGCAAGATATCGTTCGGGAGAAGTTTCGGTTTCTTTGGTAAGAGGCAGTAAAAGAGTAGGAGAGGTGACACTTCAAGGTGGAGGGAATATTAGTTCATTATCTCAAAATGCACAAGCAGGTGACCGTTATTACATCGAAGTACGTTCTTTTCAAAGACAAAATTTCCGTGGAACGGTTGAAACTACTCCAATAACAATTGTTAAAAACATTCCATTAAACTAAAATATTTTTTCACGCTTTTCGTTATTCAAAATATGTAAAAATAAGTTTACAAATCTTTGAAAATCAATTAATTGTAAAACTTGTCATTCCATAATTGTATGAAAAATCTTAGTAAAATTGCAGGTATCGCTCTTTTGTCATTGACGACCAGCACATGGGTTTCAGCCCAAGAAAAAGACAATAAAGGTAAAAATCCAGATTCAGTTCGTCCAATTGATGATTCGAATATCATGTGGAAGCAACGTTTGTGGAGACGGATGGATTTGAACGAAAAGCAAAATCAGCCCTTCTTTTCAAAAGGGAATGAAATTACAAAATATTTGATGGAATGGGTGCAAAGTGGTGTTTTGCAACCTTATAGAAATGATTCCTTGAAAACCAAAATAACCAAAGAAGACTTTTTGAAGAATTTGGTAATAGAAAATATAGGAAATGACAATGCATTATCTGATGCTGAAAAAGCGGCTGGGTTTGGCAATGAAACTGCAACTGGTGCAACAACAACAGGAGCTGATGACGGTTGGGGAGATCCAAAACCAAAAGCATTGGTGGGAGGTGCAACAACAACGCCCGCTAAGAATGACGGATTTAATAATCCAACACCTGTTTTAACAGTAGGTGATTTATATTATCCCAAGCAATTATCAATATTAGAAATTCGTGAAGATGCAATTTTTGACAAGCAACGTTCACGTTTATATTATGATATTCAATCAATTACGATAATTATTCCTGCTAATATGACGACAGCGGGTTTTGATAAAAATGTTGGGTCATTTAGGTATAAAGATTTAGATAAATTGTTCCGTAGTAACCCAAATTGTGTTTGGTATAATGAACAAAATGAAGCACAACATAAAAATATGGCTGATGCCTTTGATTTACGTTTATTTCATGCTCGTTTAACTAAGAAAGGTAACTCGAAAGACGATGACTTAGATACTATTTATGGAGGGGCAAAACAAGGTTTAATTCAGTCGCAACAATTAGAATATAAATTGATGGAAATGGAACATAATCTTTGGGAGTATTAATTGATAGTGAATTTCGATAACAAAAAAGAGAATGTCAAGTTGACATTCTCTTTTTTGTTATCCAGAAAATAATACCTAAAATAAATAGGCCAATTACTCCTAAAAGCCACATCTCTGTTAATGCTGACCTGTTTTGACTCTCAGTAATTATAATAAAACGATTAATTTTTTGATTAGTTAAGATTTGCTGTTTTCCTCCTGTCCACTTGATAATTATGGAATCCACAATTGTGGCTGCCCCCAATCCGAAGTGAGCAATTGTTGAATTTTGAGAAATATGGCTTGAACCACCACCATCAATTTCTCGAATCATGTGTTTGCCTCCTGCCACAACCTCAACTCTTGAACCCAAACCATGGCTTTCCGATTGAGTTCCTTTTAAAGCTATTTTAAGCCAATTCCCTTTGGGAGAATCATTGCGATATAAATGCGTAACAGACTCAACTGGATAATCTAAAATGGCTTTTTGATTGACTACTAAAATATCTAAATCTCCATCTTTATCATAATCAAAAACGACTGAACCTCGACCAATTCCATAGTCATTTAATCCTACGAAAGAAGCTTTTTCTTGAAAATGTCCTTTGTCGTTTTCAAAATAAAAATCAGCCATCGGAACGCAATTTGGGTTTAAATCACCGTTTGAGACGTATAAATCCACATCTCCATCATTATCAAAATCAGCAAAATTTGCTCCCCAACTAATGGCAAAATTCATTAATCCAACCTCTTGGGTTTTGTCACTGAATGGTTTTCCAACGCCTTGATTTACCATAAAATGATTGAAACGGATATTGGTGAAATAGTAATCCATCAAACC
>JACMRQ010000133.1 GCA_014376355.1 Arcicella sp.
CAATTTTTGAGGCTTCCGCTGCCATTGAAGCATTGGTATCCTTCCCATAAGTGAAATAACGTCGTTCTTTAATACCCGTTCGCTCAGTAATCCAAGCATCCGATGTATCCATAAGTGTTTCTAAATGTTGATTAGTGATTACGTTTTCAGGCACATAATGCCCAATTCCCGTTATTTTTGAGAATGTCATATTTTAGTTTATTTTAACTACAAAATTATCACTTTTGGAGTAGTTTTTTGTTTTATTTAGGGAATATGTTCAATAATTTCCCAATTATTTTTAACAAAAAAGTCCCTACAAAACAATTTTGTAAGGACTTTCATTATCTTTTTATCTCAAAAACTACACAGCAAAACTCTCTCCACATCCACAAGTACGTGAAGCATTTGGGTTTTTGAATTGAAATCCTTTTCCATTTAATCCATCTGAAAAATCTAATTCTGTGCCTGCTAAATAAAGAATAGATTTCTTATCTACCATAATTTTCACACCTTTATCTTCAAAAATCATATCTGTTGATTTTGGCTCTGAAGCAAAATCCAAATTATACATCAAACCTGAACAACCTCCACCTTCTACGGCTACACGGACATTGAAATTATCAGTAAGCCCCTCTTTTTGACGGAGTTCTATGATTTTATTAGCTGCTATATCGGTTACTGTTACCATTTTATTATTATTTATTGGTTATCAGTTAATAGCTATTCGTAAAAAACAAAATTAACTGCATCTCAAGAACGACGCTGACTTGGTGAAAGTTCCCAATGATTAATATTGGAAAACTTTGGTTTGATTAGATATTAGCGGTCTGATTATCCTCTGACTGACCTCATCCGAGAAAATATGTAGTTTAGTTTATAAATTTTTTAAAAACTATTCTCTATTAATTATCAACTATACACTGTTCAAAATACCTGTCCAATTCCAAATGTTATTACAAATAACAAAGTTGTTAAAGCCATAATTTTTAAAAATGGGTCAATTTGAGCGGGTGTTTTTCCTTTTGATACACCAACGCCAATTTTAATTAAAAGCGGTAAAGTAATTAAGAATATCCAGTTCAAAAATTCTGAATGATTTAACAATGAATAAATTACTGCACAAATGAAACCGCCAGTCAATAAAAACCAATGATAAATCACCGCTTTATCTTTCCCCAAACGTACAGGGATAGAGTTTTTTCCCGTCTTAATATCCGATTCAATATCACGAATATTATTGATATTTAATACGCCAACGGCAAAAAGTCCACATGAAGTTGCAGGTAATATATTCAACCAAATAAATTCGTGGGTGTATAAAAAATAAGTACCTAAAACTCCAACCCAGCCAAAGAAAATCAAGACTGAAATATCACCAAAACCCATATACCCGTAAGGTCTTTTACCAACAGTGTAAGTAATGGCGGCAATAATTGCTAAAACTCCTAAGCCAAAAAAGGTAATGATTGTTTGGGTAGAGCTATCTTTTAAACCTTCATAAATTAACAAAGAACCCGTAATAAATGACAAAATTGACATCAAAATAATGGCTTTGGTCATTTGTTGACGAGTGATTGCTCCTGTTTGTACCGCACGAGTTGCCACAGTACGTTCTATAGTATCAACTCCGCTAACAGTATCACCGTAGTCGTTAGCAAAATTGGAAAGAATTTGCAAAAAAGTGGTTGTGAAGACAGCTAACCAAAAAATTGTCCAAGAAAAGGCGTGTGAACCTGCCGCCAAAAAACTACCCATTAAAATACTCGAAAGGGCAAGTGGTAAGGTACGTGGACGTGCCGCAGAAATCCAATGTTTCATTTTAGTGGAAGAGAAATGGAGAAATGGAAAGGGAGAAAACCCAGATTACAAGAAAATGGAAAAATGAAAAGAGAAGAAATAAAAACAGAAGAATTTTACCCTCCATATTTCTATTCTTCCCTTTTTTCCTATTTTATCGCTTCCATAAATTCTTTACTATCAGGTTTAACGCCTGATGCGAAGAAATGCGTTAATTCTCCCTTTTCGTTCACCACATATTTACAGAAATTCCAAGAGGGTTCTTTGTCATTCCAGCCATTCAATGATTTGGTAGTCAAAAACTTATACAAATCACACTTTCCTTCACCTTTCACAACTACTTTCGAAAACATTGGAAAAGTTACCCCATAATTCTTTTGACAAAATGTTGAAATTTCAGCATCTGAACCTGGCTCTTGTCCATTAAATTCATTGGCAGGAAACCCTAAAACGACAACTTTACCCTTATTAGCTTCATAAAATTTCTCCCAATCTCCATATTGTGGCGTGAATCCACACTTTGAAGCAGTGTTCAAAATAACTACTTTTTTACCTTTGTAAATCGACAAATCAACATTTTTTCCATCCAATGATTTCATCTTGAATTCATGGAGATTTTTACTTGAAGTAACCGTAAAATTCTTAGGACGCTCTACATGGCCGTTCTGCGTAAATGGGATTGCTAAAGCACCCAATAATGAACCTACTTTCATGAGTTTTAGTAACATAGTTATTGTAAAGATTAAAATGATGGATATAATTAATTTCTTATTCATGTAATTCTACATTCTCGAAGGAACTTTTATCCCTAATAAACTCATTGCCTTCTGAATTGTTTCGCCAACCACACCCGAAAATGCAACTCTGAATTGTTGAGCGTTTTTATCCGTCTCATTAAAGATATTTACTTCGTTGTAAAAACGACTGTAAGCCTTTGCCAAATCATAAGCAAATAACGAAATTAAGGCGGGAGAAAGTTCACGTCCTGCATCCGCTAAAATCTGTGGATATAGACTCAACAAATATATTACTTCTCTTTCAGATTCTTGCAAAACAGGATAATCAGTTGTTTTTCCAATAATACCTTTTTCATGCGCTTTTCTTAAAATTGAACAAATCCGAGCGTGGGTATATTGAATAAACGGCCCTGTATGTCCTTGAAAATCAATGGATTCTTCTGGATTAAATAACATTCTTTTCTTCGGATCAACCTTCAATAAGAAATATTTCAAAGCTCCCATAGCCAATGTATCATACAATTTATTGGCTTCTGTTTCTGAAAATCCTTCGGTTTTGCCTAACTCGATGGTACGTTCACGAGCAGTATCGGTCATTTCTTGCATTAAATCATCAGCATCAACAACCGTTCCCTCACGAGATTTCATTTTTCCCGATGGTAAATCAACCATGCCGTAACTCAAATGAAAAGTGCCATCTCCATAAGGACGACCTATTTTTTTGATAATTTTAAATAACACTTCAAAATGGTAATCTTGCTCATTTCCAACAACATAAATGGATTTTGACATTTTAAAATCATTAAATTTCAACTCTGCAGTTCCCAAATCCTGAGTGATATACACTGACGTTCCATCTTTACGAAGCACCAATTTTTGGTCGAGTCCTTCATCAGTTAAATCTATCCACACAGAATTATCTTCTTTTTGAAAAAACACTCCCGACTTCAGCCCTTCTTCTACAATTTTTTTACCCAATAAATACGTATTTGACTCACGATAGGTTTTATCGAAACTTACGCCCATTTTTTCGTAAGTCAGACTAAACCCAGCAAAAACCCATTCATTCATTTTCTCCCACAAGGCAATCGTTTCGGGATCGTTATTTTCCCATTTCAATAGCATTTCTTGGGCTTCAACGAGCAAAGGAACTTGTTTTTTGGCATCATCTTCCGACAATCCTTTTTCTTCCAAAGCTTTTATTTCGACTTTGTAACGTTTATCGAATTCTACGTAGTATTTCCCCACCAAATGGTCACCTTTCAATCCTGAAGTTTCGGGCGTTTCACCATTACCAAATTTTTGGTACGCCAACATCGACTTACAAATATGAATTCCACGGTCGTTCACCAAATTCGTTTTGATAACTTTATAGCCATTGGCAGACAAAATTTGAGCAACTGAAAATCCTAAAAAATTATTCCGTAAATGTCCTAAATGGAGCGGTTTATTAGTATTTGGTGAAGAATATTCCACCATAACTACTTCATTTTTATCGGGTAATTGTCCAAAAGTCTTATTCTTAAAAATACTCGTAAATAAATCCACCCAAGCCGAATCAGCGATGGAAAGATTCAAAAAACCTTGTACAACATTAAAAGCGCTCACCACACCCGAATTTGCCACGAGATAATTACCAATGGCGTTTCCCAATTCCACGGGCGACTTCCGCAATGCTTTTACATAAGGAAACACCACAAAGGTATATGACCCTTCAAAATCTTTTTTGGTAGGTTGCAGAGAAATATTATTTTCTTCTACATCAAATTCCGCTTTTAATGCTGCGGTAATGTGGTTTTGTATTATTTTTTCTATGTTCATTCTTTGTTTATAATTCTTTCGATTTGCTGACTTCGATTTGCAAATCGTTGTTGTAATGTTTATCGTCTCATAGGCAAGACCAAGCGACCCCTGATTGCAAATTGGGGTCAGCAGTCAATAATTATAATATTATTGATTTTTAGTGAGTAATTGTTCTCAATTTCTCCTCAAAGATAAAAATAAAAAAGTGGTCGATTTATGGGCGACCACTTTTTTATGGGTAAATCTATATTTTTATTTAAAAATTACCTCCCCCATCATTATATTTAGAATCTTTTTGGTGGTTTAATAATATTCTTTTCGTTAAAATATGTTGCTAATGTAATAGGTAGAGTACTTGCCGACCTGAAACAGGTTTTTGTCTCGTTGGATTTCTTTTTCTATTATTAAATCTTATCCAGCTAAATTCTATATTATACTTATCTGAGCTATCCTACTATAATATTCAATGCTTTCAACTTGAACATCTATAACTTCTTTAATTATTTTTGCCTAAAACATATTGAGTTTAAAAAATGCAAACCTATTTAAATGAAACACTTAGAATCAACGTTTAAAAAACCAATA
>JACMRQ010000134.1 GCA_014376355.1 Arcicella sp.
AGCCCAATGAATCAATGGCATATTTACGGACTTCTTGAATATATAGAATTGGTTTTTTGAGGGAATCAGGAATGGATTTGTCTTGAAGAACTTCTGAAAGAGGACGTGTATTAAAGGCAATTTCTAAGCCTCCTTTTGCTTGTTGATAAAAATACTGAACCCAAGCTTTTTTCCAAATTAATAAACTGACAATCAATGTAATAATAATTATCCAGATTCTTTTTTTGCGTTGTTTTTGTAACTGTTTATGAAGTAAAATCATGGTTTATAGTCCTGAATATTCAAAATGTTTTGACAAAACTCGTATTCTGAAGGTTGATTTGAACATAGCAATAACAAACGGTTTTGTGAATAGGTTTGCACATTTCGCAAATACCAATCAGTAGCATTGGCATCAAGGTTTGAGGTAGGTTCGTCCAACATCAAAATTTTACAATCCGAGCAAAATGCTAAACCCAGTTTTACCCGCTGTTTCATTCCCGAAGAAAAGAATTTGACTTCTTTATTCTGAGCTTTGGGTAGCTCAATAAACTCAATAAAATCGGCGGTGGAAAGATTATTTGTGAAGGGCTTAAATTTTACGTGAAATTCAATTATCTCAGTAAGTGTGAAGTCTTCGATGAGTTCTAAATAAGGGGCAGCCACAACAAGGTGTTTATAAAAATCATCAACTATTAAGGATTTTTGATTAATTTCATAATTGATAAACCCCTCAGAATGAGGCATGAATCCTGATAAAACTTGTAGTAGTGTAGATTTTCCGCTTCCATTTGCTCCTACAAAAGTATATGATTCTCCCGATTGAAATTTGTAATTCAAATTTCTAAAAATCCATTCATTTCTGAATTTTTTGCCAAGATTTTGAGCAATTATTTGCAATTTAGGTATATGTTATAAGTTGTGAATTATAAGACATGATATGATTTGGCTTAACATCTACCTTATCCTTCCTACCTCACAACTCATGCTTATTTTAAGAAAGTCCTTTCATAATTCCTCTTTCTGAATTACGAATAAAATTAACAATTTCATCCCGTTCAGCGGAGGCTGGAAGGTTAATTTCAATTTGAGATAGTGCGTCGTTATTATTAAAATTTTTCAAATAAACATAACGATAAGTTTCTTGAATTTGAGTAATTTGCTGATCAGTAAACCCACGTCTGCGAAGACCAATTGAGTTAATTCCTGCGTAGGAAAGTGGCTCACGGCCTGATTTTGTAAACGGAGGAACATCTTTTCTAATGAGTGATCCTCCCGAAACCATTGAATGTCTGCCAATCTTAACAAATTGATGTACTGCACTTGAACCGCCCACGATGGCAAAATCACCGACTTCAACGTGACCAGCCATTTGTACGCTATTTGCTAAAATGCAATTATCACCAATCAAGCAATCGTGTGCTACGTGAACATACGCCATGATAAGGCAATTTTTCCCAATCTGAGTTTTGTGTTTATCGTTTGTACCACGATTAATGGTTGCACACTCTCTAATCGTTGTATTGTCACCAATAATGGCAAGGGTATCTTCTCCACCATACTTTAAATCTTGAGGAATTGCAGCGATTACTGCCCCAGGAAAAATTCGACAATTTTTGCCGATTCTGGCTCCTGGAAAAATGGTTACATTGGAACCAATCCAAGTGCCGTCACCAATTTCAACATTTTGATGAATGACCGTAAAAGGCTCAACCACCACATTTTGGGCAAGTTTTGCTTCTGGATGTATGTAGGCTAATGGTTGTGTCATTTATTTTGAGTTAAGGAGTTATAAAGTTTAAGAAGATAAACAGTTTGTTTTGACTTCTTAACTTCAGATTAACTCCTCCAACTATTTAACTTTTAACTACTAAAACTATTTAACTCTTTCTCACAAGGCTAGCAGTCATGTCGGCTTCACAAACTACTACACCATTCACATAAGCTCTTCCGTGCATTTTTGCGATTCCTCTACGGATGGGAGCTAAAAGTTCACATTTGAAAACTACAGTATCTCCAGGAACAACACTTTTTCGGAAACGGCAATTTTCTATTCCTACTAAATAAGGCCAATAATTTTCTGGGTCTGGCACTGAACTCAACACTAAAATTCCACCAGTTTGAGCCATTGCTTCCACTTGCATTACCCCAGGCATAACTGGATTATTTGGAAAATGTCCCATGAAGTAATTTTCATTCATCGTAACATTTTTGATACCTACTACACTTTCATTATCCAAATAAATGATTTTATCCACCATCTGGAATGGATAACGATGGGGAAGTAGTTGATAAATTCGCTCAAAATTGAAGATTGGTGGCTGTTTTGGGTCGTACTGAGGAACATTATTTTTCTCAGTTTCTTTCATTAATTTCTTGATTTTCTTGGCTAATTCTACATTTGCGGCATGACCAGGGCGGGCTGCTAAGATTTGTGCTTTTATCGGGCGACCAACCAATGCTAAATCTCCTACCATATCTAACAACTTGTGGCGTGCCATTTCGTTGGGATAGTACAATTCTAAGTTGTTAAGAATTCCTTTTTCTTTGGATACACTAACTTTGGGTTTTCCTAAAAGTACCGCTAAATAGTCAAGTTCAGTGTCAGAATAATCTCTATCCGCAATAACGATGGCATTTGATAAATCTCCGCCTTTAATTAAATCGGCATTGAAAAGGGCTTCTAATTCGTGGACAAAACAAAAAGTACGACATTTAGCAAAACTCTCATTGAATTGTGAGATATTGGTCAAATTTGCGTGCTGACTTGGTAAAAATTTAGAATTATAATCTACCATTGCCGTTAAACGGTAGTCATTTAAAGGTAATGCTGCCAGTTCAACACCTCTTTCTGTATCCTTAAAGCGTATTTCTGAAGGAAGTTCAAAAAACTTACGATTGATATTTTGTTCTTCCAATCCTGTATCTAAAATGGCTTCTACAAATTTTATGGAACTTCCATCCATAATTGGAGGCTCAGGACCGTCTAACTGTATCAAAACATTGTCCACTTGGCAACCAACCATCGCCGCCAAAACGTGTTCAACAGTATTTATTCTTGCTCCGTTGTGCTCAATTGTTGTTCCTCTGGACGTATCTACCACATAATCTACGTCTGCATCAGCAATAGGTTGATTGGGTAAATCAATTCGTTGAAATTTATAGCCGTGATTGGGTGGCGCAGGAACAAATGTCATGTTGGCGACTACGCCTGTGTGCAAGCCTACGCCCGACAATGTAATGGCTTTTTGAATGGTATGCTGTTTATTATTCATTTTTTACCGTTATAACCTCAAAGCAAAGGAACGAGACGTGAAATTTAGAACCTATTTCTCTGGGTTTTAATAATTTGTATTTTAATGCTATTGACAAGTTTGATTTTATTTTTCTTTCAATTTTTCTTCTACCGCTTGAAGACGCAGTTCAATTTTGGGTAAATTTTTATATAATACCTGCGATTTTAAATTATCATGATTGTCTTGTGCAGGTGAGCCTGACATTATTCTACCTGATTTACTTACACTTTTCGTAATACCTGATTTTGCCATCAAAATAGTATTATTAGCTACTAAGATATGGCCTGCAAGCCCAGCTTGTCCGCCAATCATACAGTTTTCACCTATTTTTGCAGAACCAGAAATGCCTGTTTGTGCTGCAATAACGGTATTCTTTCCAATTTCGACGTTATGTGCTATCTGGACTAAATTATCAATTTTTACGCCTTCTCGTAAAATAGTTGAACCCATCGTTGCTCTATCTACGGTAGTATTTGCTCCAATGCTCACATTATCTTCCAAAATTACATTTCCTAATTGCGGAATAGCCATGAAAGTTTCGTTGGCTTGCGGAGCAAAACCAAATCCATCCGCTCCAATAACTGCGTTTGCATGAATTGTACAATTATTGCCAATTATCGTATTATGATAAATGGTTGCACCTGAATAAATCGTACAATTTTCGCCAATCACGCAAGAGTCAGAAATGGAAACATTAGGGTATATTTTGGAATTATTACCAATTTTGCAATTTTCCCCTATGTATGCGAATGCACCAACATAGACATCCTCACCAATTTCAGCAGTCGAATTAATAAAAGAAGGTTGTTCAACCCCTTTTTTGTTTTGAACTAACATTTTTTGATATTCTTGAAGAAGAACAGTAAAGGCGGCATAAGCATTTTCAACTAAAATTAGGGTAGTTGAAAATGCTCTTTTAGCTTCAAAGTTTTTATCCACAATGACAGCAGTGGAATTAGTTGAATAAATATATTGCTCGTATTTTGGGTTAGATAAGAAAGAAATTGTTCCAATTGAGCCCTCTTCTATTTTTGCTAACTGATTCACTTTTAGAGATTTATCGCCTCTAACTTCACCTTTAAGCATCTGAGCAATTTGTTCAACCGTAAATTCCATTCGTATTTTATGTTGGTTATATTTATTTCAATTTTTCAATGTTTGTTTTAATTTTCTTACTGTTTGGAGTATTGAATAATCATGAAAAGTCTAACCCTTCATAATTATAATCTCGAATACCATACCTGCATAGAAAATTATTCTCGCAAATATACGTCCTTTGCCCAACATATATAGTATTTTTTCACGACATTACTCAAAGCTTTAATCGTCGGTAAATCCGAAGCATCGGCAATGTCAATGACTAATTTAGTCTTTGTTAAAATATTAATTGCTTGTTTTTCAGATAGATAGGCTTCATTTGAAATGGTCCCTTGTACCATGTAATACGGAAGATTCGCTTGATTGATTTCTGGTTGATTTAAAAAATCATTTTTAATTTTTTCAAGAAATGATTCTTCAAAAGGTTGATCGGAAATTATTATTTTATATAAATTTCTGTCTAACAATTTCTGGCAAATTTCTGAAAGCAATAAATCGGAATGTTTTGCCCAAATTTTGACGCACGCCCATATATCATGATCATCCATCTCAGTAAATGCCTGTAAGTAAGCATCATCCGAAATAAATTCTTCTAAGGTAACATCATTTTTTAGAAATAAACCAAAACTTTCAGTGGCAAAAACTTCCTGACCCTGTCTGACTAATTCTCTGGCACGTTTAATAATTTGAGTCAGCATTACTTCGGCACAAATGGAAGTTTTATGAAGATAAACTTGCCAATACATTAACCGACGAGCCGTTAGAAAATTTTCTACCGAATAAATGCCTTTTTGTTCCACAACCAAATGATTATCAACAATGTCCAGCATCTTCAGAATTCTATCTGCCCCGATTGAACCTTCACGAACGCCAGTAAAAAAACTATCACGGTTTAAATAATCCATTCTATCAACGTCTAATTGACTGGAAATTAATTGATTAAAAAATGGTCTATCATATTCACCCGTAAACATTTTAATGGCTAAAGTAAGTTTTCCTTCAAACTGTTTATTTAACTCTTCCATTAACAAAAATGAAATTTGTTCATGTGGAACTTGATTTAAAATAAGATGCTCTAAAACGTGGGAAAATGGTCCGTGACCAATATCGTGCAAGAGTATGGCAATTTGTGCGGCTTCACACTCTTCGTCGGAAATATAATGCCCTTTATGACTCAAAGTATTTAAGGCTTCATTCATTAAGTGCATCGCTCCGAGGGCATGATGAAAGCGAGTATGTAAGGCACCAGGATACACCAATTCGGCTAATCCTAATTGTTTTATTCGTCTAAGTCGCTGATAATAAGGATGTTCTATCAGGTCATAGATAAGTTCAGAAGTTATGTTTATAAACCCATAAACGGGGTCATTGATAATTTTACGTTTATTAATCATGTAATTTGTGATAAAAACTGAATAAAATTAAGGCTATTCAAGCTAAAAACAAAAATGAAGATTAACTTTACGATTAAACATTTAAGAATTTAATTTAAAATGAATCATTAGTTACGAAACAGTTTCTTTCACCCTTGATTTTTATTCAAAATCCAACAATATTAATTATCATTTACAATTTTCCATTCTAAATTATTCATTAACAGTTATGACATTTGAAGCATTAACAGAAAAAATTAAATCATTAGCCGCCGCCAAAGGAGGTATTGGTTCATCAATTAAATTTGCGACGAACGCTGGTAATATTTTTTTGACTGCCGATGGTACGGTTTCAAACGATGATTTAGGCGCAGATTGTACTATAAAAGTATCTCAGGACGATTTAGAAGGACTTATGTCGGGAGCTTTAAACCCAATGACCGCCTTCATGTTTGGCAAATTAAAAATTGATGGAGATATGAGTGTAGCGATGAAATTGAAAGACCTTTTCTAAGTATGAATGAAGAAACCATAGTAGCCCTTGCGACCCCTTCGGGCGTTGGGGCTATTGCCGTTATAAGAGTTTCAGGTTCAGAAACTTTTCCAATTGTGAACAAACTTTTTAAAGGTAAAAATCTTGAAAAACAACCTTCGCACACCATCCATTTTGGAACTATCCGAGATGGAGAATTAATAGTCGATGAAGTATTAGTTTCTCTCTTCAAAGCTCCTGCATCATATACTCGAGAGGATACAATTGAAATCTCCTGTCACGGTTCGGATTATATTATTCAAAAGATTTTAAAGTTAATAATTAGAGAAGGGGCAAGACTTGCCAATGCAGGTGAATTTACGCAAAGAGCCTTCTTAAATGGACAATTAGACCTTGCCCAAGCAGAAGCCGTTGCTGACTTAATCGCCTCTGATTCGGAAGCATCGCACCAAACAGCCATCAATCAAATTCGGGGAGGATTCTCAAAACAAATTGCTCAGTTACGGGAGCAATTAATCAATTTTGCCTCATTAATTGAATTAGAATTAGACTTTGGCGAAGAAGACATAGAGTTTGCTGATAGAGATGATTTACGCCAATTAATTTTCAGAATTCAATCAGTTCTAGTTCCCCTAATTGAGAGTTTTGCCATGGGAAATGTAATTAAAAATGGTGTTCCAACTGTGATTATAGGTAAACCAAATGCGGGTAAATCAACGCTTTTAAATCGACTTTTAAACGAGGAGAAAGCCATTGTTTCGGAGATTGCCGGTACAACCCGTGATGTGATTGAAGACGAGTTATTTATTGAGGGAATCCGTTTCAGATTGATTGATACTGCGGGATTACGTAAAGCAACCGACACGATTGAGGCAATAGGAGTGGAGCGTACTATGCAACAAATGGAAAAGGCAAGTTTAATTATTTATTTATTCGATGCTTCGGAAATTGATTTGTCAGTTATTAGTGAACAGTTGTTAGATTTTAAAGTGCCTTATTTACTGGTTGGAAACAAGGCTGATAAATTGTCTCCATCAAGAAAAGTCGCCTTTGACACGGTTTATCCCAATATTATTTGGATTTCAGCTTCCGAGAATCTAAACATTGAAATTTTGAAAGATATTTTAGTAAGGAAAGTGAAAACTAAAGAAATTAAAACAGGGGACACCGTCATAACCAATCTTCGTCATTTTCAACATCTTTCTCAAACGAATGAAGCTTTAGAAAATGTTTTAGAGGGATTAAATCAAAGTATTACAGGAGATTTTTTAGCACAGGATATTCGTTTTGCTTTACATCATTTAGGGGAGATTACTGGACAAATTACTACAGATGATTTATTGGCAAATATTTTTAGTAGATTCTGTATAGGAAAGTGAAATAGCTAAATATTCATAGTTAAAACTAATAAAAGTGTCTAAAATGATTCATTTTGGGCACTTTTTGATTTTATAGCTTTGATATTTTATTTGTATTTTTAGACATATTTTGTACCTTTGAATGTACCAAATGACATATTATTATAGAAGGTACAAAAAAATATAGTCTGGGTGATTGATGAAACACTCAGAACTATTGGCGAACCTTTAGAATAGTTAAGCAACAAATGAGTTCCAACATTTACATTCAAAGAATTTGTACACATTGCCATTCAGAATTCATGGCGAGGACAACAGTTACCAAATTTTGTTCTGAGAAATGTGCAAAGCGGGCTTACAAGTTGAGAATTAAAATTATCAAAATTGAGAAGAGTGAAATTGAAACAGAAATAGTTAAAAAACAGTTGGTCGAACCAATAATGGATAAAGAGTTTTTATCTATTTTGGAAGCAAGTAAATTATTGGGTGTAAGTCGAACAACACTTTGGCGTTTGGTTTCCGATGAAAAACTGAAAGTTACAAAAATTGGAAGAAGAAGTATTTTTAGGAAAATAGACATTAATAATCTTTTCAAATAATAATGAGAAAAACGATAAAAGTTACTTTGCGAGAGAAAAAATTAAAAGATGGAATGATTAGCCTTTACTTGGATATATATCCTCCAATATTAAATGCACAAACTGGTAAAGAAACAAGGAGAGAGTTTTTGGGCATGAAAATTCATGCAAACCCGCAAGGTGCTTCGCAAAAAGAATACAATCATATAACAAAATTGAAAGCCGATGAAATGCGCAATAAAAGAGCGTTAGAATTTCAAAATGAACGTTTTGAGATGAATTGGCAAAACATTAATAAAAGAGACTTTTTAGAATATTTTAAAAGCAAGGTTGAAGGGAGGAAAACTTCAAAAGGTAATTACGATAATTGGTATAGTGCTTTTCATTATCTATACGAGTTTACTAATGGAAACTGTAAGTTTGAAGATGTCAATGACGCATTTTGTGAAAGATTTAAAAAATTTGTTGAATCAACAGGCCAGTTAAATAATTTAGAGAAAAAACTTTCTCAAAATTCTCAGCACAGTTATTTCAATAAATTTAAAACTTGTGTCGATGAAGCGTTTGGTGAAAAATTATTTTATGACAATCCTGTCAAGAGAATTAAGTGTATTCCCGCTGGTGAGACTTTTAGAGAGTATCTTTCTACCGATCAGATGATAAAACTTAGAAATACTGAATGTGATAGTGCAATTTTAAAGCGTGCCGCTCTTTTTTCATCTCATACAGGTTTAAGAATTAGTGATATAATAAATCTCAGATGGGGAGACGTAAAATATGGAGAAGAGCAAGGAGGAAATTATATTCAATATCGTTCACAAAAAACTGGTACACCAGAAACATTAACTCTTGGTGAAATAGCATTTAAAGAATTAGGTGAAAGGCAAGATAATGGTGAAAAGGTTTTCAAAGGATTGAAATATTCAGGACACTTAAATAATCTATTAATGATATGGGTATTAAGAGCAGGAATCACAAATAAAAAAATCACCTTTCATTGTTTTAGACATACTTTCGCCACACAGCTACTTGCCGCAGGAGTTGATATTTATGTAGTATCAAAATTATTGGGACATAAATCTGTAAAAACTACTGAAATATATACAAAAGTTATCAACTTGAAAAAAGTTGATGCAATGAACTTATTGAAATTTTAAAATGGAAAATAGCAAAACTATCCCCAAAAAATATACAAAGCATTTAACTCTTAAAAATACGTTTAACGGGACAGTGAATTTATCAGACCGAATGACGAAATCGTCAGAATCACTTTTGTCAATAATGCTTCGGCAAACTAATTTAAAAAGCAAAAATTCTGTAAATGAATACATTAGTGAACATATAGATGATGCAATTGAGAATTTACATAATTCTTATTACAATCCTAAAAGCTTTGATTCAAATTTTGGATTTGATCTATTTGAAAACTATTTGATGTCAATCAAAAATAATTTTTTATTAGGTCAATATGAACCCATTTTGTCAAATCAAAGACAGGTTAGTTATTTACTTGATGGACTTACAGAGGTATTCTACCCCAAAGAATGCACAATCAATGGACTTGAACATATATGGATTATATTCTTAGAAAATATCAAAGATTATATAGATAAACTCGATAGAGAACAAAAGGACACATATTTTTTATCTAAAACACATATTAATTCAGTTTTATATAGAACTAACCCTAATAATTGGGGGTGGTTTGAGTTTCATATAAAAAGTTTTGCGGATAGTTTTATACATACATTGACAGAATGTCTAAACTTAAAATCTAAGTTAATTGCAAAATCTGAAGACTTAGATAATATTTATAAATTTTCAAAAGCGGTTTTGCATCGAATAAAAGTTGCGGATAAAGGTCAAAAAAACTCAAAAGGCTTTTCGACGTTGGGTGAATTTATAAATCCAAATACTGATAAATTGTCTGAGGCAATTAATTTTTATAAAGGGTATAAATTCCGAGTTCAAGACGTTAAACCTGATATTGAAGAGGCTTTCAAGAATGAGGACATTCCTGAAAATTTTAGTAAAAATCCAAAAGTATCTGAAAATGAAGAAAATATACAAAAAGATATATCTCCAGCAGATGAAATTCAAATTGAGTCATTAATCCCTATTGATTTTATTGACGTTTTTGTCGGAAAATCTCGAAGTGAGAATGAATCAATATTTTCTAATATCATTCAATCCTTGCCGAAAGGTCTTATTACTCTTCGTAACGAAAGATATTATTGGAATGGATATTTTATTAACCCACATTTATCAAAAAATAAATTAGGAATGCACATATATGCCTTTTTTCAGATGTGCAGGGAGAGTGACTTAATTGACTTTAATAAACTGCCTGCAACCGAACAAAAACGAAATGCATTTATAGTTAAATTAATTATAGAAACATTTAATATTCCAAATGATATTCAAATTTCACCTGTAAGGTTTTCATATCATAATCTTAACTTACTAAAAAGAGAAAGCCAAGAATATTTTACCCCTTTTGAAAAAATACCAAAGTTTTCAAAAAAGCTATTTAATGACAATTAGAGCTATGTTTTCCTAAAATAATCTTAAAAATATCCTAAAAATAACCTAAAAATCTATTGAGATACAATTATGAAACAAGAACAAATTTATAGTTTTACATCATAAATCGTAATAAACATATAAGATATGGACACTAAATTTAATCCAGATGGAATGTCAATAAATGCAGATACTCGCATTATCGACATTAAAGTAAATGAGTTAGTTGAAGCAATTTTGGCAAGAATTCCCAATTTAGGGGATTCTTTTAAACAAGATTATCCTGACGATTTTATTTCAGCAGAGGAAACTGCTAAGATGCTACAAATAAAGCGAAGCACATTATATTCGCTAACGAGTAATCGTGACATTCCTTACTTTACACCATGCAAGAACAATCTTTTTAGAAGAAGGGATGTAGTAGCATACATTGAAGCTCATGCTAAACCAAGTCGTCACCAAATAAGTGAACAGGCTACATTAGATTTAGCTGAAAAAGACAAAAATAAAACAACAAAGCGTATTTCAAGAAGAGATACAACTTGGACTAAAAGTAAAACAGCTTAAAAGTTCGCACCTTTTAAGCTGTTCGTAAGATTTTAATTTTCTTAATAGTACCAATCTAATTAAGTAATCTCGGAACAAATCTAAAAAATTAAGCTGAGATTACAAGAAAATTGTATGAAAAAAACTCAGCAACTTCTTTTGTGTTGCTTGCTTTTGGGCGAGTACATCTTCATTCCTTTATCAAATAGCTTTTTTAATTCAGCGTAAGTAACTGCGATTTCCAATAGGCATAAATAATTCTCTTACGTATAACGTTAGCGTTAGGAGCATAACTATGTCAAATTTATAGGATTGCTGTTCCTTGCCAAAATTTAGTTTTGGGCAAGATGGAATAACTATGCCTACACTAAAATTTAAACAATCCAAATTGAAGTGAATTTCCCTATTCTCTTGTGAATTCTCAGTAGAATCAAGAGAACAAGAGAATCAAAAGAATCAATAGAATTATTTTTTTATTTGATTTTAAACAAGAGAATAGGAGTTTTTGCTCAACTTTTTAAAAAATGAAACAAATTTCAAACATTAAAAATAATACCGCCAGTCCTTGCTCAACAAACAGTCTTTTTAAATACGTTTTTCATTATAATCATGGCTTAGGGGGGACTTCTAAATTTCCACAAGTGGCTTATTCACAGGATTTTATTAACGAGAAGAAGCAATTTAGAAAAGGTATTACCCCTGACTTTAAAAACCAATGGAGAGCATTTGTTGAAGACATTGATTTTGATGATGAGGTGTTTAAGTGGTTTGCCAATGTATATCCACTAACAGAGGAAGGTTTAACATTAATTTATGTAGGGAATACTGAAATGCAGAAAATTAGAAAGAAAATCAACGATGATATATTAATTAAAAATGCCATCATTAGCCTTTGCAATAAGCATAAGGTTTTTTGGACTAAAATTCAGGAACAGGCATCATTTGGGAAAGAAGTCAAATGTGATTTAACACCAAAATTTTCTCCTCAGTTGGAAAAATTAAACGGTTTGGTAGCGTGCGTTAATTACTGGAAAAAGCATCTAATTCCAAGAGGGTTATGCGAGATTCAAGTTTATGACAACCTGATGACGACATCACAAAATTTAATTAAGACTATAAAAATTGAGTAAAATTAAGAATATTTAATTAATTAAATATTACTCATAGGCAATAAAAAGATGTACTTGATAATCAACTCAATTCACAAAGAAACTTTCGTTTGGGAAGGAAAATCATTCTGTAATAAGGCATATCAAGCCAAAACTATCATTAATTTACTGAGGTAATTTTCTTATTATTAAGTTATTAGTTCAATGTTTTGTCGAGGATAGATACAACAGAAAGATTAAAATAATCGAATTATCTGAGTCAAAAAAAGATAAACTGATAATGGAAAATAAGATTTTGTTTTAGAGTTGATTATTCAAACTTTTACCCTTTTGTAATAGTATTTTTAAAATTATGAAACCGACTAAGGAACTTGTTACTATACTTTTTGAACAAAAAAATAGAAAAAGACGGGCTATGTTATACCAGCTTTTCCAAGATTTTTTTTCTCTAAATGTAACGGCAGAATTCATGGCAGAAATGCTTTCAAAAGAATTGAAATCCGATTCAACGATAATTTCTGCCGATGATATTTACTTTATAAGACAGTATTATCATAACAAACCATCTCGAAAAATAAGTAATAATTCAATAATAATTCATAGTAAAAAAGCGGACATTTTAATTCCAGGAGACGAGAAATCAATTGATTCTGACGAACTCGTATGGACAGATATAGATGCTCTCCCACAATCAAATAAATTTAGACAAACAAAATAAAGTTATGAGACAAAAAATTAATTTAGTTATCAGTAATAAAGGCGGTTGCGGCAAATCAACCTTGTTTTACCTATTCGCATTAGCAAATAAACACGATCCAAATGCCTTATTCGTAGATTGCGACTTCCAAACAGAAACTTCTACACGTCAAGTTTCACTATTTTTAGAGCCTTCACAATTTCAGACTTTGAAGTTAGTCGATGAACGAAATGTACTTCAAAGAGATAAGATTATCTCTTTTTGGGAAAGTTTAATGAACACTCCAAATGTTGAGTGCTTCATGGATTTTGGAAGTGCTGAAAGTGAAGGCTTACTTCATTTAATAGAAGATGATGTTCCGTTTGTTGAATTTGCTAATGCAGTAAATCAAGAATTTGTCTTTAATGTCGTAGTGGCTGGCGGAGCAGCATATAAAGCCTGTGTCAATTATTTAATCAAGCTCCACACAATTCTTAAAAATAAATTTAAAATTGTGGTTTATGCCAATTTAACTTCATTTAGTCAGTTTCCAGAGCTTCATAAGGAGCTTCATAACAATATCAAGAAAATGAATAATACTGAAATCGTTGATTGGGGTGATATTCAACCATCAACTTTTATTGGAACTCAGATACTTGATAATATCCGCAGAGGTGGCGATATTTCTAATCTTTCAATTGGTCCGAAATTAAAACTTATTCGTGAACTCAAAAACAACTTTAATTATGAGCAAGAAGACAGTTTCTAATGAACAATTGATAAGAGTTAAGGCAAAGTATGAAGCCAAATTTGGAATAAGTTTGGATATGTGGAGTGCGATGAATTTAGCTATGATTGATGAGTCTTTTGAATCATTGGAATCAAAAGTCGAGGAAGCTAATCGAACTATAAAAGGTGCATCCGATAAAATTAAAGCCGAAGTGAAACAATATCATTTCAAAAATGACTCACAAGCCTTTTATCACGGACTCGGTAAATTTATTCCAATTTCATTGGCAATTATGGTATTTTCTTTTGTTGTTTATATTATCTATACTACCACTTTTGGATATGATGATAGAAAGGCATTTATGGATAAATATGACAAAGCATTGAGTTATAGAACGCTGATTGAAAAAGGTGAGCTTATTCAAAATGGTAATACTCAATATTTAGTATTACGTAATAATGCGAAGCAACGTAATGTCAATTTGGGTAAAGATGGGGTTTACATTAGACGTAATAATACGATTTATATTCCCTTGAAAGTAAAAAAATAGTACAATGTGTCATCAAACGAGAAAAAGCGAGAAGTTTCAACAAATTACTTAAAGTTTCAACAAGTTTCGAGAAGGGTTTTGATGTGTCCAGAAGCAAGCTATCGCCTACGACTCGGATAAATATCCGATTTCGTAGGCGACTTGTAAGGGGAAGCCCCTTAATCCCCAATATTTGCTTACAGCTCATATTTCTTACAAAAAATACATGGAAATAAAAATTAAAGGTCGTCCTAAGAAGGAAGATAATAAAGTTAAACCAACCCATTATTCTGTTTGGGTAACCGCCCAAGAAAGGAAATTACTTGATATTGAGATTGAGAAATCAAACCTTTCTGCATCACAATTCTTTGTAGTATTGGCTCTGAATTCACCAATTAAAAGACCAAAAAAGAAGAGCCTTCCACAAATTGTAGCAGATAAAATTACACACTTGGAAAAGCTAAGTGGACTTCTTTCCTTATC
>JACMRQ010000135.1 GCA_014376355.1 Arcicella sp.
ACTTCACGTCCTAATTCACGGTTTAAATCGTCTTTTCTTTGACGAGTCTGTTCCCTTCTTTCGGGAGTCAAATCAACTTTTTCGATTCGCTTTCTCATTTGTTTTTTTGTTAAAATATTGCAACATCACTGCTGTAAAAAATATAGTATTAATTCCAATTAAAACGAATATTTACGCCCTGTAAATCACTAAATTTCAACGATTTAGCTCAATTTTTTTTAATGGTTTGCAAAGGTACGATTATTTATGGAGTTAAAAAAAACTTTTTATAATACAATTTTTTGATTCTATTATATCTACTCCTCCCAATCAAAACTCCTTGCCACCGCTTTCTTCCAATAATGAATTAATTTCTCTCTTTTTGATTCTTCCATAGCAGGTTTCCACGTGTGGGCGATTCCCCAATTTTGTTTTAAATCATCTAAATCTGTCCAATAACCAACGGCTAAACCTGCGGCATAAGCGGCACCCAAAGCGGTAGTTTCAATCATGGCTGGACAAACGACTGGTACTTCCACCAAATCTGCCTGAAATTGCATGAGGGTCTGATTTACAACCATTCCACCATCCACCCGAAGTGAAGAAATCTGAATACCAGAGTCTTTTTCCATGGCTTCCAAAACCTCCAAAGTTTGAAATGCCGTTGCTTCCAAAGCCGATCGTGCAATGTGGGCCTTGTTCACATAGCTGGTTAAACCTACAATAATTCCACGGGCATCGGCTTTCCAGTAAGGAGCATATATACCCGAGAACGCAGGTACGACATAACAACCGCCATTATCTTCAACGGTATTTGCCAAAGTCTCAACGTCTGAACTCTTTTTTATAATACCCAAATTATCCCGCAGCCATTGAATCAAAGAACCCGCAATGGCAACTGAACCTTCTAAAGCATAATTAACAGGCTGATTTCCAAATTGATAAGCAACAGTTGTGAGTAATCCATAATTAGAGGGAGTAATTTTTGTACCTGTATTCATTAACATAAAACAGCCCGTTCCATAAGTATTTTTGGCTTCTCCTGGAGCAAAACAAGTTTGTCCGACCAAAGCAGCTTGTTGGTCGCCCAAGTCGCCCGCCACAGGTACACCAGCTAATACGCCACGAGCTTCGCCATAAATTTCACTACTTGATTTTATAGTTGGTAACATTGCTTTTGGAATATTCAAAGTCGCCAAGATTTCATCGTCCCAAGCTAAGGTTTTTAAATCCATCAATTGGGTTCGGCTCGCATTTGTTACATCCGTTATGTGGATTCCTCCATCCGTTCCACCCGTCAAATGCCAAATAATGAAGGTATCCATGTTGCCAAAAATAGCATTTCCTATTTCTGCATCTTCTCGAAGACCCTCCACATTTTCCAACAACCACTTAATTTTTAATCCACTAAAATAAGTAGCTAAAGGCAAACCCGTTTTATCACGGAATCTATCTGCTCCACCATCTTTTGTTAATTCTGCCACCATATTTCCAACACGAGTATCTTGCCAAACGAGTGCATTGTAATAAGGCTGACCTGTATGCCGATTCCAAACTACGGTAGTTTCACGTTGATTTGTGATACCAACGGCTGCAATATCAGTAGATGAAAGATTGGCTTTACCCAAAGCTAAACCAATAACTTCCTGCGTATTTCGCCAAATTTCGTCTGTGTCATGTTCAACCCAACCCGCTTGTGGATAAATCTGTTTATGTTCCTTTTGTCCGACCGAAATCTGATTTCCTTGTTTGTCAAAAATAATAAAACGAGTACTGGTTGTGCCTTGATCAATTGAGCCGATGTACATAAATAATGGTTTTTTGGATAAATGATTTGTAAAGATATAAAATATCATTAAAGCGAGATAATTTATGAGAATAAGATGTTAAAATGGACAACAAAAAATAGCCATGTTTCTTGAAGAAACATGGCTTTGAAATATATGTATTTTACAAAACAATTACCTCAAATATTCACTAACTTTCAAGCTAATTACTCTCTGAATATCTTCCCACGTTTGATTTTGCAAGCTAATTGGGTCTTCACTTTCGTCTGCATCCGCAAAGTAGGTAATGGCTTGAGGAACAGTGATGAACAAATTTTGAGTAACGTATTTTTCTTTATGAAAATTAGTAAAATCTTCGACAGTATAATGTTTTAGTAGTTCGGCTACATCCCAAAAATCTTTCTTTTTAGCTCTCCCCAAAATAGCCTGTACTTTCATGGCAACTATATCTTCGGTTGAAAACATTCGTATGCCTTGCGTTTCAAATTGTGGTCTAATGAGCGGATGTGGGTGACGAACAATATCAATTTTGACTTCATCGACAAAGCAGAAGATACCAAAACGAGAGGGTTTATCTTCAACTACGAAACTATCTCGAAATTTATTTCGTAGTGCCTCAACAATATGAACATTTTCAAAAGATTTATTTGAAAATAAGTCCAAATCAATTGACATTCTATGTCCATATAAAAGAGACAAAGCCGTACCTCCAACTAATGCAAAATCCTTTAATTCAGGTATTTGCATTAGTTTATTTAATACGGAAAGAGTGTAGGGTTCGACTGTCTCAATGCGTAGCATCTAAAATCTTTTAAGGGTTTACTGATTATGGCACTTGCCAAATACATTCTTGTTTCAGGGAGAAATTTGGTATTTAAAAGAACCTGGGTAACTCTTTCATCACCATAATAACGACGACAATTTCGAATATCTTCAACATCGCCACGTTCAAAAACCCGTTCAATGACAAAATTTGCTTTTTTATCATAATCAATATTTTCAAAGACTACATCCCAAAAAATACGTTTATTAAATATTGGTTTTGTTTCCATTTCATAACTATTATCTTATTTCTAAAACCTTAAACTCCGTCCGACGATTGGCTTGGTGTTCTTCTTCTGAACATGGAATTCCGTCGGCACATTGATTTACTAATTGACTTTCGCCATAACCTTTTGCTACAATACGAGTAGGCGAAATTCCTCTTGAAATGATGTAGGAAACCGCTGATTCTGCTCGCCTTTGTGATAGTTTTTGATTGTATTCAGACGTTGCTCGTGAATCGGTATGTGAACCTAATTCTAATTTAATATTTGGATTATCAATTAAAATTTGTGCAATTTTATCCAATTCTGGCGAAGCATCACTTCTAATGTCAGATTTATCTAAATTATAATAAATTGGAGCAATACTAAATGTTTTTGTAATATCCCTTCCCACCTCTGGTTTGGTCATTTTTATACTGGCATAAAAGGTAGTATCCGTTTCGGCTTTAATTAGTTTATCAATTGGAACTAACTTCCCAACCATCGTAAAAGGCTCCCGTTTAGTGAAATATCCTTTCTTTTCAGTAACGATGATATATGTCTTTTCTTCATCCATTTTTACTTTTCCAAAAGTACCTTCTACCTTAGTATAAACTTCTTCAATAGCTTGATTTGTTGAGTTATCAATAATGGCAACTTTTACAGAGTCAAGCGTTTGATTTTTATCATCTGTAATTGTTCCCAGTAAAAAATAACGAATAGTTTTCTTTTTTGGAGGATCAATTTTCGCAATAATTGGCGGTGGAACTTCATATTTTTTACCAGGTTGCGTATTTTCATAATAATAAATATCATCATCACCTTTACCAGAATCACGGTTTGATGCAAAATATCCTTTAGTTGAATCAATCGCAACTAATCCAAAATCATCGAAGCGTGAATTCAAAGGAATTCCCAAATGTTCAATTTTAATTTCGCCGTTTACTCGAGTGGCTGTAAATAAATCTAAACCACCAATTCCAGCGTGTCCATCCGAAGAAAAGTACAACTTTCCATCTGCCGAAACATAAGGAAACATTTCATCACCAGGTGTATTAATGTCCGAACCCATATTAACGGCTCTTCCAAATCTTCCTGCATTGTCAATATTGGCACGATAAAGGTCAATTCCACCTTTTCCACCCGCACGATTTGAACTAAAATATAATGTTTTATTATCAGCAGAAAAGGAAGGAGAACCATCCCAAGCCAACGAATCGGATACAGAAACCATTTCAGGTTCTGACCAAACACCGTCAATATTTTTGGAAATATATAAATCAACATCGGGGGATGCATCTGAACGCTTGCCAGTATTGCCACGGGCAAAAACCATCATTTTACCATCCTTTGAAAATGTTGGTGTTCCTTCATTGGCATTATCTTTAAAAATGGCGGCACTAAAAAGCGTGGGTGTTCCAATTTCTGTGGGTGTATTTAAGGAAGCACGATATAAACCCAGAAAAGGCAGACCATTATTCTTATAAATAACATCCTTGCGTGAAGCCGTAAAAATCAGCTCATTTCCCTGTGGAATTGGGGCAAATTCTGTACCCGTAGAATTCAAACTCATTGGTTTGATTTCGATGTACGTTTTATTATTTGCCAATGCCTCAATTTCAGGTAAAAGGTCAATTTCATTTTGAGCCTTTAGTTTAAATTCTTTACTTGGAATACCTGATAAATACTTTTCCAAGTTTTCACTTGCTTCTTTATACTTGCCCTGCATTTTTTGGATTGTTGCCAAATGATAACGCAAATCGTTTTCTTTGCTACCCGCAGTCAAGGCTTTCTCATAATAATCTCCTGCCATCAAAGGACGATTGGAAAGTCGGTAGGATTCAGCAATTAAATAATTGGTTTTGCCCAATTCATAATTTGCCCCCGATGCCTTTTGTAATTCCTTTATAGCCAATTCATATTCGCCATTATCAAATTTTTTCTGCCCTTTTTTGAAAGATTGTAGAGCGGAATTACAACTATTTAGCAAAATAATTGCCAAAAAAAACAATATAGAAATACGCAATTTTTGCATGAAAGTATTTTTATTAGAGTAATTATTTAACGAGAGCATAGTACAAAGAAATACCAATACTTTACATTAATTTTTTAATAATTTATGTATATTTCGTTTTACTAAATAGGTCAATATTAAAACTATAGTTAACACAATCAGCCCTTTATCGGTATGATTTTGGAAAAATAATGTCGGAAATTTTTTCCAAGAATAAATCATAATGGCGATAATCAATAATTCTGCAAAAAAGAAAACTTGAAGAATTCCAATAATTACAGACAATAAAATTGGGCGAATATTCCTGAATATATTTTCTTTTTCTACCATGAATTTAAAAGAAGAAACCGCCTACTCTAATTACAATCGGACTTCCATAAAGTTGATTACCCGAATTTGCATTGTACGAAAAATTGTAAAGAGCCGTTATTTGAAAACCTCCAAATCCCACGCCAAGACCAGCCAAAAACTGGGGGTCGTAGGAAGCTGATTGAGTCCCTGAGGCAAGAAAATATTTTTGTATCTCTCCTTGTGCAAATGCCTTTGAAAGAATTCCCTCTAATATATGTAAACGATATTGTCCAAATGCTCTTGGACCATAAAAATTCAAAGCATTTGGGTTAAAAGTCGACTTGTAATATTGATAATCTACGGCCAAACCTGCCGTAAAATCATTTGTTACTTGATAACCTACCATCGGGGAAACACTTATTACAGTTGGATTTCCAAATTGTAAACCACCAACTCCTCCACCAATTCTAATTCGCTGACGGAAAGGCAAATCTCTGACATCTTGTTCTTCATCCAAATCACGAACAGAACTATCTTGTTTAATTACTATGGGATCTTGGGCGTAAGTACTTGTATATGAAACGATTGATAAAAATAAAAAGAAAAGAAACTTTTTCATGATTCTGGTAATTAGTTGTTAATTGTATGTCTTTATAAACGTAAATAAACCATATTTTCTTGCAAGATACGAAACATTCTTTTCTGAAATTATGTCTGATTATTAAGGGTACAGTGTTTTCCTAAGTTTTCACGCACTTGCACACAGCGTATTTTGTAAACCATTACCCTAAAAACTAATCAAGCATAGAATTTGTTACCTTTGTTACATTCATTTACCAGTGATTTATAGGGCTAAGAACTAATCTCGAAAACCTAATCACTATTCTCCAAATTCATGAATATTACTGAAATTAATCATCAAGATCATACTTCAATTGAAGACCTTGACCCTAAGCGTTTTATCATAATCAAAGGGGCGAGGGTTAATAATCTTAAAAATATTGATGTTGCCATTCCCCGTAATAAATTAGTGGTAATTACAGGTTTATCGGGTTCTGGAAAGTCATCTTTGGCTTTTGATACACTTTTTGCGGAGGGGCAACGAATGTACGTTGAAAGTTTAAGTTCATACACTCGGCAATTTTTGGGACGAATGGAAAAACCTGATGTGGACTATATTAAGGGTATTTCTCCTGCGATTGCTATCGAACAAAGAGTTTCAACCAAAAACCCTCGTTCAACCGTTGGAACAACTACCGAAATTTATGATTATTTAAAATTACTTTTCGCACGAGCGGGCACAACGATTTCCCCTGTGTCGGGAAAAGAGGTAAGTAAAGACACCATTTCAGATGTTGTGGATTATATTTTCACTTTGGAAGAATCCACTCGTGTAATGATTTTAGCACCATTTTTTCTGAAACAAGAACGAAAGTTAGCGGAAGAAATGAAAGTTTTACTACAGAAAGGCTATACCCGAATTGTAATTGATGGAGAGACAAAATTTTTAGAAGAATTACTGGATAATAAAGAAGAATTGAAGAATCTTCCACCGTTAAATATTTTTACCAATAATTATAAAATTCTGATTGATCGTGTTGCTATCAAAAAAGAAGAGAACGGTCAGCCTGAAGAAGAAACACAATTTCGCCTATCAGATTCCGTTCAAACTGCCTTTTTTGAAGGAGATGGAATTTGTTTCGTGGAAGTTATGGGAGGAGAAACGAAAGTATTTTCTGATAAATTTGAAGCAGATGGAATCAAATTTGAAGAACCCTCTTTGAACCTATTTAGCTTTAATAATCCTTACGGAGCTTGTAAAAAATGCGATGGTTTCGGAAGAATTTTAGGACTTGACCCCGATTTAATTATTCCTGATAAAAGTATTTCAGTTTATGAAGGAGCAATTGCCCCGTGGCGAACTGAAAAAATGGGCGAATATTTAGTTCCATTAATAAAAAATGCCACACAATTTGAATTTCCAATTCATCGTCCTTACAAAGATTTAACGAATGAACAGAAGGCTGTTTTGTGGTCAGGAAATAAATACTTTTTAGGTTTAGATGCCTTCTTCAAAATGATTGAGGCTGAAACATACAAAATTCAATATCGAGTAATGCTTTCTCGTTATCGTGGACGTACTTCATGTCCCGAGTGCAAAGGTTCACGTTTGCGTCAAGATGCTGGGTATGTAAAAGTGGATGGAAAGTCGATTATTGACTTGGTCTTGATGCCAATTACAGACGTGATAGTATTTTTTAATAATTTGCAATTACCAGATTATCAAGTAAGCGTTTCCAAAAGAATTCTTCAAGAAATTGAAACTCGTTTGGAATATATGAACAAAGTTGGATTAGGATATTTGAGTTTAAACCGCTTGTCTTCTACCCTTTCTGGTGGAGAATTTCAACGGATAAAACTCGCTACTTCCTTAGGTAGTGCCTTGGTGGGTTCGATGTATATATTGGATGAGCCAAGCATTGGTTTACATCCACGAGATACACTGAGATTAGTGTCCGTTCTGGAATCTTTGCGAGATATGGGGAACACCGTAATCGTCGTTGAACACGAAGAGGAAGTCATGCGTGCTGCCGACCAAATTGTTGATATTGGACCCGATGCGGGGAGAAATGGCGGAGAGTTAGTTTTTCAAGGAACCATTGATGATTTTAAGAACAATGATTCTACACTTCTTTCACATACGATTAATTTTTTATCTGGAAAAGACAAAATTGAAGTTCCAAAATTCCGTAGGAAATCGACCAGTTTTATCGAAATAAAAGGGGCTTATGAGAATAATTTAAAAGATATTTCGGTAAAGTTTCCCTTAGGAATTCTCAATGTTATCACGGGTGTGAGTGGTTCGGGTAAGTCAACTTTAGTACGTAAAATCTTATATCCAGCTCTTGGAAAACACTTAGGAACTTATTCGGATGAATCCGGGAAATTTGGAGAAATGACGGGAAGTATCAATAAGATTGAAGCCGTTGAAATGGTTGATCAAAACCCGATTGGCAAATCATCTCGTTCAAATCCAGTTACTTACATCAAGGCTTACGACCAAATTAGATTGTTGTATTCTGAACAACCCGTTTCAAAATCAAGAGGTTATAAACCTGCTCATTTTTCTTTCAACGTTGAAGGAGGGCGTTGTGAAACTTGTCAGGGAGAAGGTTTTATAACCATCGAAATGCAGTTTATGGCAGACGTAAAACTCAAATGTGAATCATGCGGAGGCAAGCGGTTTAAGCAAGAAATTTTAGATGTAAAATACCACGAAAATGACATTGCTGACATTTTAGATATGACAGTGGATGAGGCCATTGAATTATTCAAAAAAGACCAACCTAAATTAGTTGAAAAACTCCTACCACTACAAGAAGTAGGTTTGGGATACGTCAAGTTAGGACAATCTTCCAACTCGCTTTCGGGTGGAGAAGCACAGCGGGTAAAATTGGCAAGTTTCTTGGGAAAAGGCAATGCAAATAAAGGAAAAACGCTCTTTATTTTCGATGAACCAACCACAGGTTTACATTTCCACGATATTAAAAAACTTTTAAAAGCCATCAATGCGTTGGTGGAACAAGGGGATTCGGTAATTATTATTGAACATAATATGGAAG
The DNA here is from genome assembly GCA_014376355.1 of Arcicella sp. Lineage (GTDB taxonomy): Bacteria > Bacteroidota > Bacteroidia > Cytophagales > Spirosomataceae > Arcicella. The sequence goes on from JACMRQ010000135.1 coordinate 8,720, forward strand.
TTATCAAATCGGCTGACCACATTATTGACATTGGTCCTGAAGGCGGAGAAAAAGGTGGTTATATTACTTTTGAGGGTACACCTGAAGAAATGATAAAAATTGACGGGAATTATACGGCTAATTTTCTGAAAGGGAAAATAGAAAAGTAGTTACCATTTAAAAAGAAAATACAAAAAAACCTTACGACTATAAGGGTTTTTTGTTAACGTAACTATGCAACTCTTTGTTGCTGATTTTGGATTGATTTTTGAAAAGAGAATGTCCTCAGCATACCGATTTTGATTTTCTTTTTCAGGGCCGCAGTCTCAAACTTATATGTGTTATGACCTTTCAGTAATTCTTCGGCGATATTCGCCACTAACATATCCACGGATTCGGTTGTTAGTACAATTGGCATGTTTTTCATCAGAGACAGTTTTGTGGTTGTGAATATTGTTTTATAATGTATTTACAAATATATTACTTATCCTAATAACTTCATAATCAAGACAATAACAAAACGAATATATCACTAAAATAGTTTTAAAACAGCGACGAAACGGTTAAAATAATTTTATTAAAGACTTGCCCCATGCACCCCCTTGTAAAATTAAATTTAATTTTTGAGGAACTTCTTCCAAAGTAATTTCAGTGGCTAATAATTCTAAATCTGCTGGTTTAAAATCGGTAGCTAATTTTTTCCAAATTTCTTGCCGTAAAGGCATAGGACACTCGGCTGAATCAATGCCAAATAACGTATTTCCACGAAGGATAAAAGGTAAAACAGAAGTTGGCAAATCAGGCGAGGCTACTAAACCGCAGATTGCCGCCGCTCCTCCATATGTCAGTGATTTTAATGCAGTCGCTAAAATATTTCCTCCAACCGTATCCACAACCCCCGCATAAACTGATTTCAACATTGGACGACCAGATTTATCATCCATAGCTTCTCTTGATACAATTTCAGTTGCACCAACCTTTAATAAAAACTCATGTGCTTCTGGTTTTCCTGTTACTGCTGTTACTTTAAAACCTAATTTTTTCAATATCGCAACTGCTAAAATTCCCACACCGCCCGTTGAACCTGTTACTAATACCTTTCCTTTTTCAGGAGATAAACCATTGTTAATCAAAGCATTTATGCACGAAGCAGCCGTAAATCCCGCCGTTCCATTTATCATTGCCTCACGCATTGACAAACCTGCTGGCATAGCCACAATCCAGCGGGCAGGCACACGGATATACTCAGATAGTCCGCCCGAAGTATTCATGCCTAAATCATAACTGGTTACGATAACTTCATCACCTACCTTAAAATCAGACGATTGACTTTCCTCCACAATTCCTGCGGCATCAATGCCTGGCGTGTGCGGATAATTGCGAGTAACCCCTTTATTACCAACCGACGACAAAGCATCTTTATAATTGAGAGCAGAATAATGTACTCGAATCAAAACTTCCCCCGCAGGCAAATCCGAAACTTGACGTTGAATTATTTCTATATCATACTGTTTATCCGATTTTTCTGAAATTTGAAGTGCTTTAAACGTTTTGTTTTCCATGTTTTTATTTTCTTAAAAGATGTTAAACCCTTGCCTTTTAAGATTGAAATTGTTTGTTTTGTTATCATTTTCTTAAAACCATTTAAAAAGTCCTAAATCTAATTGTTTTAAGACTTTCTAATAATACTATTCCAATAAAAAAGGATACTTATAATCAATTGGCGATACTAACGTCTCCTTAATGGTTCTTGGAGAAACCCAACGTAAAAGGTTTAACATCGAACCCGCTTTGTCGTTTGTACCCGATGCTCTTGCTCCTCCGAAGGGTTGTTGCCCAACTACAGCTCCCGTTGGTTTATCATTTATATAGAAATTACCTGCGGCATTGACTAACTTTTTATTGGCTACATCCAAAGCATAACGGTCTTGAGCGAAAACCGCTCCCGTTAAAGCATATTCAGAAGTAGAATTTACGATGTCTAAAGTTTCTTCGTATTTATTTTCATCGTAAACATAAATTGTCAAGACTGGTCCAAAAATTTCTTCGCACATCGTTTTGTAGTATGGGTCTTGCGTTAGAATAATGGTTGGTTCAATGAAATATCCTTTTGATTTATCGCAATTTCCCCCTGCAAAAATCTCTGCGTTTTCTGAACGTTTAGTTTCTTCGATGTAATTAGCAATTTTATCAAAGGCTTTTTCATCAATAACAGCATTTACGAAATTTGAAAACTTTTCTACTACTCCCATTTTTATCTCCTGCAAAAACGTTTTTACATATCCCGAAGTTTCTTCCCATAGATTTTGCGGAATATAAGCACGGGAAGCCGCCGAACATTTTTGTCCTTGATATTCAAAAGCTCCTCTCACTAAACCCACAGCAAGTGCTTTTGGGTCAGCAGATTTGTGCGCTACAATAAAGTCTTTCCCACCTGTTTCACCTACAATTCTCGGGTACGATTTATAGAGGTGAATATTAGCTCCGATAGTTGTCCAAATATGCTGAAAAACTTTTGTACTTCCTGTAAAATGGACTCCTGCAAATTGAGGATGTTTGAAAACAATATCTCCTGTCATTGGTCCATCGGTGTAAATTAAATTAATCACACCATCTGGTAAACCTGCTTCTTTAAGAATTTTCATTAAGATATTAGCGGAGAAAATTTGTTGAGGTGATGGTTTCCAAATAACGACATTTCCCATTAAAGCGGCTGATGCGGGTAAATTTCCAGCAATTGCAGTGAAATTAAAGGGCGTTATCGCAAACACAAATCCTTCCAAGGGACGATATTCAAGGCGATTCCAAACTCCGTCTGAAGATTCAGGTTGTTGAGCATAAATCTGAGCAGCAAAATGAGCATTAAATCTTAGAAAATCTATCCATTCGCAGGCGGCATCAATCTCGGCTTGATAAGCATTTTTTGATTGCCCCAACATAGTAGAAGCATTTAAGTCCATCCGATATTTTGTAGCGGACAAGTCGGCTGCTTTTAGAAAAATAGAAACCCTATTTTCCCAAGGTAAATTCGCCCATTGTTCACGAGCTTCAAGAGCAGATTCGATAGCTTTATTTACGTGAGTGGCATCGCCTTCGTGATAATATCCAAGGATATGTTGGTGGTCATGCGGACACGTTAAGCACTGTTTATTGTTTGTTCTTATTTCCTCCGAACCAATGTACATCGGCACATCAACTACTTGACTACGCATTTCTGCCAGTTTAGCTTTAAGGGCTTCACGTTGAGGCGTATTAGGTGCGTAAGAAATTATTGGCTCGTTTTGAGGTTTGGGTACATTAAAAAATCCTGTTGACATTTGATGAAGTGTTTTGTTTACTGTAAAATTAGGAAATTTATTGTTAATGTAACATTGAACCATATTTGAGCATAGACGTTATTTGATTCAAAACAGGAAACTTGTTTTAGATAAAAAGATATTTATAACTCAAAATAAGGAAATATCTTGTCCAAAGTCTTCACGTCTAATAATTTAATCGGTTCAAAGTCCTTTTTTGAGGTAAAATTGCCATGTTGTTGTCGATAGGCAATAATGGATTTTGCAATATATGGACGTATGTAATAGTGCTTAAACTCCTCAGTGGTTACTTCATTTATTTTAATTTTTTTAAGCGGAGGATTCTTGATTGTTCCGAATTTTAATATCTCGTTCACAACGATTGAATCTAAGCCAAAAACTTCTTTTACTTGATTTTCTGAATAAAAACCACCAATCATTTCTCTGTATTTGATAATTCGAGCAGATAGTTTTGAGCCAATTCCTTTCAATTTTTTTAAATCGTTAGTGTCCGCACGGTTTAAATCAAACGCCACTGGTTTGAAGGATTCTTTGGTTGGGACTGGTGATGCTATTTTTACTTCGGAATTTAATTCTGGCTTTGGAAATGGCGTGAATCCTCCATTTGAAGATTTTTCGGGAAGCGTAATATAGGGTTCTAATTTTGTGTAAAGGTCAGTTGGGAAATCATAAATTCTTTTAAGGTCTTCTTTTTTACGAAATTGTCCTCCCTTTGTTCGATAATTGATAATTCGTTTTGCCATCCATTTGGCGATTCCCAATTCTTCAAATTGTGCCTCTGAGGCTTGATTTGGGTCGAATAGAGATAATTTTACAGGTTTTGAAGGATTGTTTTCTGATTCATATTTTTCATATTTATTGGCGTAACGGTCTTGAAAAGCCTCTTTTTTATCGGATTCTTTCACTTCTATTTTTGCCATTAATTCCTCAACTCTTTTGGGGTCAATGGTTTTGGAAGTTTGGGGATTATCTGGAAGAAAATCGAAAATGAATACTGAAATAATTAGAGTTACAATTAAAAAAATCATGAACATAAATCCTTTAATTTCAGTCTGATTGAAGGCGAAGTAATCTCGTAGGTAGAATTTGATTTTTTTGAACATCGTAGTTTTTAGAATTATTAGTGGTTTTAACTTAATTTTGTGGTGTTAAATTAATGGATTTACCACAAAGTCGCAAGAATGCAAAGTTTTTAATAAGTAATTTAGTTTATGATACTTTATAGCACCAATCATCAAAGTCCTGATGTGTCATTAGAAGAGGCAGTTTTCCGAGGTTTACCGTCCGATAATGGCTTATATATGCCTCATATTATTCCGACTTTACCATCCTCTTTTTTTGAAAATATTGACAAAATGTCAATTACTGACATTGCCTTTGAAGTATCAAAAGCATTATTGAGTGGTGATATTTCAGATGAGGATTTGAAAATGATTGTGGAACGAGCTATTGATTTTGATGCTCCTTTGGTTAAAATAGAAAAAAATACTTTCATTTTGGAATTATTCCATGGACCTTCAATGGCTTTCAAGGACTTTGGAGCAAGATTTATGGCTTCGTTGATGTCATATTTCTTACAAAAATCTCATAAAGATATTCATATTCTTGTGGCAACCTCGGGCGATACAGGCGGAGCTGTGGCACAAGGCTTTTATAAAACTCCAGGCATTAAGGTTACAATTTTATATCCAACTGGCAAGGTTTCGGATATTCAAGAAAAGCAGTTGACTACCTTGGGCGAAAATATAACGGCTTTAGAAATTGATGGTACTTTTGATGATTGTCAGACTTTGGTAAAAGCGGCATTTTTGGATAAAGATTTGGCATCAAAATTTAATTTGGCATCAGCTAATTCTATAAATATCAGTCGTTTAATTCCTCAAACCTTTTATTATTTTAATGCTTTTGCAGAATTGAAACGTAAAGGAAATACCAAACCCGTAGTTTTTTGTGTACCTAGTGGCAATTTCGGAAATCTATCGGCAGGATTAATTGCCAAACGAATGGGTTTACCCGTGAAGATGTTTGTGGCAGCTACCAATGCAAATAATGTTGTACCCGAATATTTAAAAACGGGTAATTATGTTTCAAAAATATCTCAAGAAACTATTTCAAATGCGATGGACGTTGGCAATCCTTCCAATTTTATCCGTATGCGTTTATTAGCAGGTGATGCCCATGAGCAAGTTCTTACACATATCAAGGGAGATTTTAGTACTGATACGGATACTCGTAAAGCCATGAAAGATGTTTTTGAACGGACAAATTACATAATGTGTCCGCATACTGCAGTGGCTTATTTAGGCTTGAAATCTTATACTGAAACGTTGAATGAAGAAGTGGCTGGCGTTGTACTTTCAACAGCTCATTATGCTAAATTTTTAGATGTAGTAGAAGATACTTTAGGAACCAAGGTTGATGTTCCAGAGCGTTTATCGGCTTTATTATCGAAAGAGAAAGTGGCGATTCCGATGAGTAAAGAATTTGTAGATTTTAAAAAATATTTATTGAGTTAAATTATTAAAAGAGGCTCTAAATTCTAAATTTAGAGCCTCTTTTAATAATTCTATGATTCATACATTCCCTCAATCAGTTCCTTATATTTTCCATGAATAATTTTTCTTTTCAATTTTAAGGTTGGCGTTAATTCTCCACTTTCAATCGTGAAAAGTTTTGGGAGTAACTCTACCTTTTTAACTTGTTGGTATTGAGCTATGCTTTTCATTAAATCTTTTACTTCTTGGTTTATTTTATCCTTTACTTTGTCATTTTTAATCATTTGAGCATCATCACCATAATCTATTCCATTTCTTGAACACCATTCTTTCAAAGCATTAAAGTCTGGGATTATTAAGGCTGACGGGAATTTCTGCCCCTCACCTACTACAATTGCCTGTTCTATTAAAACGGATTCTTTTAATTTATTTTCTACCAACTGCGGAGCAACATATTTTCCGCCCGATGTTTTGAATATTTCCTTTTTACGGTCGGTAATTTTCAAATATTTTCCTTCCGATAATTCACCAATATCTCCTGTATGAAACCACCCTTCCGAATCAATTGCCTCTGCTGTGGCTTCTGGTTTTTTGTAGTATCCTTTCATAATTGAAGGGCCTTTTACGCAAATTTCACCATCCTCTGCAATTTTTAATTGTACGTTTGGGAGTACCGTTCCTACGCAACCGATTCTAAAATCACTCAAGATACTACTTGAAATTACTGGTGAAGTTTCTGTCAATCCATATCCCTCCGCAATCGGAATTCCAGCTGCCCAAAATATTCTTGATAGCCGTGGTTGTAGTGCTGCAGAACCAGAGGCTATGAGCTTAATATTTCCTCCTAAAGCTTCTTTCCATTTACTAAAAATGAGTTTTCGAGCAATTTTTAATTGTGTATCATACCACCAACCCATCGGTTTCATGGGGTCATATTTTAAACCTAAATTTAATGCCCAGAAAAATAGTTGTTTTTTAATGCCTGTTAGTTCATAACCTTTTGCGACAATCTTGTCATAAACTTTTTCTAAAAGTCGAGGAACTGTGGCAAAAACGTGCGGTTTGACTTCTTTCAAATTATCACCAATAGTTTCCATACTCTCGGCATAATAAACAGAAACGCCATAATACATATATACGTACACATCCATACGCTCATAAATATGACATAAAGGGAGAAAACTCAATGCTCTTTCATCTGAAAGTAAGGGTAATGATTCTGCCTCCACGATACCTTCAATATTTGAAATGATGTTATGATGCGTCAGCATTACGCCTTTAGGTTGTCCCGTTGTTCCAGAGGTATAAATTAACGTCAGAAGATTATCTGGTTCAACGGCAGCTTTTAAAGGCTCTAATTGTGCAATATTTTCTCCATTTGCTAAATCTGTAACTTCATACCAATGTTTCGCACCACTAATCTTATCAAAAGTATAAATTCCCTCAATTCCTTCCAAAGTTTGCGTTGCTTCAAGGACTTTTTCTAATAGTTCTTTTCCTGCCACGAAGATAAATTTAACCTCCGCATCACTAAATATATATTTATAATCTTCTACTGTAATGGTTGGATACATTGGCACTGAAACTGCTCCCAGTTGCTGTATTCCAAGTTCAATAAAATTCCATTCAGGACGATTGGGTGAAATAATGGCTATTTTATCATCTTTTTTCACACCTAATTTCATTAGTCCCAAACTTACTTTATTCACAGTTTCAATTAATTCTACGGCACTATATTTTTTCCACTCACCGTTTACTTTATTGGCAAAGGCATCATTTTTATTTACTGGTAAAACACAGTTTGGCAGTAAATCAAATACCCGTGTTATTTTTTGGTTATTTTTCATAAAAGAACTTTATAATTGTTAATTAGTTTTATCTTTTTTAAGTACAATTTTTAATTTTTTTTATTATAAAAACTGTTCAACAAATATAAAGAGGTTTGCTTAGAATGGAATAATATGCAAGCATAATTATTTTATTATTATTTAACAAAAAAGCCCAAATTTCTTTGGGCTTCCTATTAATTTTCTTCATCGCTTTCTACTTTAATGATTTCCTTTCTTCCATCCGAGTAGATATAGGTTAATTCAACTACGTCCCGTTCCTCATTACTATCTAAAACATAGCTGCCATTATTGGTCGGTCTATCATCAATAAATCTACCTTCAAATTTTTCTCCATTCGGAAAATAAAAGGTTCCACTTCCATATCTTTTTCCAAGAACATATTCACCGACGTACATTTTTTTACCATTTGCGTAAAAGTGCATTCCATATCCATCTCTTTTTCCATTTCTCCAAGAACCCTTATAACTTCCTTGCAATGGGTGTATGTAGATTCCGTCTCCGTTAGCACAATCGCCCGTAACGCATCCTATTCTTGAAACTGAAGATGTTGTTGTTCTACCCATTCCCAAATCTCTCTCCGTCACTTGTACTTGTCTCTGTGGAGTTCTTGTATCATTCCTAACAATTACTTTATTTTCCTCAACTCGATTCGTTTCTGGAACGTTATTTATTTCAGGTTGAATTGGTTTTGTTTGTGGTCTTTGTGAAATTGTTGATATTCTTGGGTGCATATTTTCCGCTTCATTCCATCCTTTTTGAATAGCTACAAGTCTTTGCGATTGTGGAGGATGCGTTGAAGTGACAAATTCACCTTGAAAATGTTTCATTGCCTCCTGCGATTGTGAAAGATTCGCTCCCATTTCATGCAACCAAAATCCTGAGAAATAATCTGCCTCTAACTCTTTTTCAGGACGACTTCCCGTTCCGTCAATGGTGTGAAAATTAGCATGATGACCAATTTCATGGGCTAAAATTGAAATTGCTCCCCAATCAGTATGCGTTGTTTCTTCAACCCTGCTCAAAAATGCATTATCATAAATAATAAAAGGCTGTCCCTCTATTACAGTTGCAAAACAATTATCAGTATTTGAACACTGCATTACTTTAAATTTCGAATTAACCTGTCCCATCTTCTTGGCAAATTGTCTAATTACTTGCTCAGCATGGCTGTCGGATACGAACCCTTGCATTTGTGGACAAATCTCTTGAGGAGAAATATTTCTACCGAAATAATTACAAGCGAAATTATTCTTTCTGTTACTCTGTTGGCTATACGATTGATTTATCAACAAAAAAGTCAATAATACTAATAGTCTGGTTTTCATGTGGATAAACTTACTTGAATGTGGATAATTTCGAGTTAATAGAAGCATTTTTCATAAGTAAATTTTTATCATGCTTTGAATGGAAATTATTGAAGATTAAACGGTTGATTTTTTGATAATAATTTTAATTTTATCCACAAAAAACCGCAAGTCTTTAAAAAACCTGCGGTTTGACATTATTACGAAATTTACAATTAGTTTATTGTATCACCTCTTAAATTTCTAAATCTTTTTCTGGCATCAGCTCCGTAGATACTCCCAGGATATTTAGTTAATAACTCTTGATATAATTTCATCGCTTTTGCAGGCTGATTTAATTTTTCTTGATACGTTTTTGCTAAATTATATGTTGCATCATCTCCTTTCAATTCAACGGGAAATTTTTGAATAATGGTTTCCAAATCTTTTACACCTTTTTCAGTATCCCCTTGTTTTAAATAAGTTGTAGCTCTTAAATAAATAATTTCATCTTCCAATGGGTCGCCTTTGAATGTTTTTTCCATGGTATTCAAACTGGCAATTGCTTCTTCATTCCTATGCTGAAAAAGCAGTAATTCAACATTTGAATAGGCTTTCATCGCTTTTTCAGTACTATCTGCTCCTGTATTTTCCATGATTAATAAACTTAGTTCCATCGCATCATTGGCAATTTCTCTGGTGGTAGCTTGTTTCAAAATATCTAATACTTCCTTCGATAATTCAAAATCTCCTCTAAAATAAGCTAATTTGGCATTTCTTAATTTAGCATCATATCCTAACGGACTATCTTTTTCAGATTTTTCCACTTGTGAATAAAGTAGCGTAGCTTCCCATGGTTCAGATTTTAATACATAAATATCTCCTAAATCTAATTTACAACGATCAATAAATTGTTGGTCACCATTAGCCAATTTGATGGCATTTTCCAAAACCACTATCGCCGTATCTTTTTCATTCAAGTAAAATGCGTACAATAATCCTTTATTTCTAACCGCTTCAAGGGTTTTCTGATTTGTTCCTAACTCCTCCAACATCTTAGAATATTCGTTTATCAATAATCTAATATCGGCCGTATTGATAGGATATACACTTTTAATTACTTCCTCTTTTGCATTTATCAACATTCTTCGCCAAAGTGGATAATTTTGGCTTCGAGGATATTCTTTCACCAAATATTCAAAAATCTTCCCTGAGTTTACGTAGTCCTTATTTTGATGTGCTAAAAATCCTAAATCCGTTACTTGGACACCTTCTTTACGATAGCGTCTGTCTAAGGCACGTGCTTGTACAAATGCTTTGTAAAATTCTTTCTTTTGGATTAAATGCCAAATCAGGACTTCGCTGTAATAAGATTGATCGGGATACTTTTGAACATTTGTGTAAAGTATTTTTTCTAATTGCTCAATTTCCTTTTCATCTTTGAGTTCGTCTTGTAGGATTGACTGCATCATTTCTCGATAATCAGTCAATAAACCGAACTTTAAGTACTCTTCTATCATTTGAGGAGTTTTGCCTTGAATACGATATAACTTTGCTAATTGTACCGCAAATTTATTAGGTAATTTTGCATCTTCCCTTGCTTTCTCAATTGTTTGAATTGCTAAATCAAATTGTTGATTCTGGGAGAAATCACTAATTAAATCTATTGTTGCCTCCTCGTTTGATTTAACCTTGTCCATTGCGATGGTATATTGTTTTTGAGCTTCCTCATTTTTATTTGCAATTTCCAAGAGACGTGCATAGTCAGTAAGGTATCTTGCATTACCATCAGAGTTTTTGATTTGCTTTTTGACAAATTTCTCCGCCTCATCAAATTCCTTCAATTTGATGAGCGTTTGTAAATATGGTTTGTGGATAATTTTTGCAGTCTCCTTATTTTTTGCCAGTTTCTGAAAAATCAATTTTGCTTTTTCATATTCCCCAGCTTTCATGTATTCCATTCCCAATTCAGTTTCTTGAGCAAATGTTCCGAATGAAAACATTATTAATCCGAGAAGTCCAACTTGCTTCAAAAAACTTTTCAACATTACATTATAATAAATCATTATTTTTTATTTTTAAATTTTTCAAGAAAAGAAAACTATTATCTCTATTATGCTGTGGATATGTGGATATCCTTTGTGAAACATTTTTTTCACGACTCCATGTTTACTTTACAATAATTATCCACATTTATTATCGAGTTATCAACACATAACTAATTGAATAACAGTAGTTTTAAAAACTTACCACTTAAATGTGCATAAGTATTGTTATTTTATCAACGCTGTCCACAATGACTTTGTTGTCTGATAACTATGTCGTTAAGTACCAGATATATCCGATACTTATCCACATTCATTATTGCTCATTTTATTAATCCACAATGCCGTCCATTTTTTCCACAAATTTATTGTTCAAAAATCATACCTTATCCACGCTTTATGGGTGTTTATCTCTTCTTTTAGTATAGTTATACACATAAATTTATGGAGAAAATTTATAAATTTATTACTTTCAAATTTTATAAGTTATCCTTCTTGTCTACACTTTTGAAAATAGAAAATTGGTTAAATGGCTTAAAATTGTTGATCATTCCTGAAATTTCTCCTTCTCAAAATGCATAATTTGTACTACTCGATTACAAAATCATACCCCGTCAATTCAAAATTTTGTTTCAATTTAATCTTATCAGACGAATATTTAATAATTTCTGGAATCTGATTTTTTTCTAAATCTCCCGAATCCCATTTACCATTTCCATTCTCATCAACAATTAATCTTATGTAATATATACCTGCTTTTACAAAGGCAAATTCATATTTCAAAATGTTGTCCACTTTTTGAATAACTTGATACTGTTCATCTAAAAGTTCTACAAAAAAAGTTTTTTTATTGGGATTTTTAATCTCTCCACTAATTGTTCCATAATTTTCGGGATTACGAACTGGATGGGTTGAAACAAAATTTGTTGTTGAATCATTCTCTACAGATATAAATGTGCCTCTTGGTATTTTTAATCTTACAAAATCTTTCGGCTTTTTTCCGTCAACTTTAATTTTTACTTCCGTTTTCTCTTTATTCCACACTATGTCTTTTTCTGTTACGAGTACTCGCACAAGTGTATCGTTCATAAATTCAATTTTATTCAAATCGAAAATTTTAATTGGTTTCGTAAAAGTAAAAGTATATCCTACTTCTTTTAAATCTATATCTTCCCCATTTGATGGTTTTGTTTTCATATTAAACTCCTCTTTTACACCTTCATTCTTTTTTGGTTTTTCTTTAAATTTAATTTTTTGATCATGTGTAAAAACTCTATCCAAAGAGTCTATAACTGATATTTTTACCTTAATAGTATCATTATAAACTTGATTTGTATTAAAAATTCTTATACTTTTTGCTTCGACTTGTTGGTAAACCATACTGTCTTTTTTATCGACAAAATTTATTTTAACATTTTTGATTCCTCTGTAATAATCAATGTAAGCGTAATTTGATGTTGTTCTTACTTTTAAAACTTTATTAGGAATTTTTTCCATCTTCGCCACATTAATTTCTAAATTTTCTTTATTCGTTTTTAAAATAATAGTATCTACAACTATTCCTATATTTTCTTTTGCTTCATCGTATAATAAGTTATTATTTACATCAGTAACTGCATAAATTCTGTATTTTCCAGCAGCTACATTTTCGATGGTAAATATTCCTGAACTATCAGTTTTCATAAAATAATAAGGTTTATTCTTCTTTGGATTTAAAGTATCTGAATAAATATACATTCCCACACTTACATCCATAATAGGTTTATTGGTTAATGGATTTCTCACTTTTCCACTCACTTTTAATGAGTCAATGACACTTCCTGTACTAAAAACCAACCGAATATTTTTAGCTATATTTCTTTCATTCATATCTTTAAAGGTATTTCTGAAATTTAAGCTGTAAGTCGTATTTTCTTTAAAAGGCTTATCGAAAGTTAATCTTGCTCCTTTTGGCATAACTTTCGTTTCATACGTTCCTTCCAAATTTGGTGTAATTGATAATTGTTGTTGAATATTATCTATACTCACATACTCATCAAACAAAATATCTATTTGTTTCCCATTAAAATTTCTTGATTGATTTTCTGGAATTATTTTAACAATTCTTGGAGCAAGTGTATCTTTCTTTCCTCCTGTTGGTGCTACTATTTGAGCGCAACTCAACAGCATTTCGGTAATTATTAAACTCAAAAAACTTATCAATACTATGTGTTTCAACTTCATATAAATATGTTAATAAATTGTGGATAATTAATTTTTGTTGCTTGTGAAACAATTTTTGATTTATTACTTACCTCAAAATTGCTTATAAATATCGGTTTATAGAAATTTAAAATCTGTTACAAAAATAAACCCTCAATAATTGATAACTATCGAGGGTTGTTAATAAATATGTAAATAGTGTTAATTTTTCTTAAATACATAAATCAAACTTGAATAATTTCCTTCATTTTTCTTTGCATTATGATTTGATCTGAAGCCGTCTATAAATGCTTTAAAGTAATTAATTTTACCAGTTTGATATTTTGTACTCAGCATTGAAACATAAAAAGAATCAAACTTCATTGGTAAAGTTTCTTTTAACTGAAACCCTTTTTCGCTAAACAACTTTGTGATAGATTTTTGGGAAAAATGATACAAATGTCTGGGAACATCATAAGCCGCCCATTTCTCTTGATACAGTTCTGCATCTTTAGATTCGTGATTTGGAACGGCAATAATTAGTAATCCATCTTCATAAAGTCTTTCTTTTAACCAATTAATTGTTTCATTTAATAAGTGAATGTGTTCAAGTACGTGCCACATCGTAATTATATTAAATTGCTCGTTTTGAAATGAAGATAAAATTTCAGTTTTAATAATAGCTTCAATACTTTTTTCAGCAATTTGTCTTGCTCCCGAATCTGGTTCAATGCCACTTACCTTCCAACCATTCTCATTAGCTTGGTTTAAAAACATACCCGTTCCACATCCTACGTCTAATAATTTTCCTTTTTGTGGACAGAGTCTATTAATTAAATTTACTTTACTTTTTAGCGTATATTTTCTAACGGCATGATAAATTTTTGCAATCAATCCTTTAGAAGTATTTGTGTGTGAAATATAAGATTCTGCCTTGTAATACTCTCCCATCTCATTTGAGTTAGGTCGTGGATTTGTAAATTTGAACCCACATGATTTACAACCAACAATTTGAAAGTTCTCATTACTAACCGTATAATCTTTTACCTCTAAATATTTTTCAAAGGTATTATTTTGGCAAACTGGGCAATTACTTATTTGTTCCATATTTTAAATAGCACAGCTTTCTAAACTGCCTAATAATTTACTACTCTTCCGCCAGAGTGAATCTGTTGCATATTTTTACAAAGATACAAAAAAGACCTGCATGGTTTTAATTCCATACAGGTCTAAAATTAATCTTAGTTTATCTCTACGATTATTATTCCGAAAGTTTTAGAACTTTCGGAAGGTTCTTATGATAAATTCTTTTAGTATTCAACTTAACTATCTTCCAATATAAATCATTAAAACTGAAATATCTGATACTGAAACACCACTTATTCTTGAAGCTTGTCCAATTGTTTGAGGTCTAATTTTTGTTAATTTCTGACGACCTTCGATAGAAATTGTCTTTAATTTCATATAGTCAAATTCTGTCGGAATATTTAAGTTTTCTAAACGTTGAAGTTTATTAACCATTAATTGTTCCTTTTCGATATAACTTTCATATTTAACATTTATTTCAGCTTGTTCTAATACTTCGTCTGCATATTTTGAAAACAATATTTCTGTTTCCTCTGTCAATGTTCTTAGATGAGGAATTTCAATATTTGGTCTTCTTAATAAATTCCAGAGTGATACTCTTTCTCTCAATGTTGCTGTCCCAAAGCTTTCTAATTTTTCATTTACTTCATTTGGATTTACTTTTAATACTTTTATCTCCTCTATCAATTCATTTGTTTGACTTATTTTATGTTGAACATTTACTAATCTGTCATTCGATGCTAATCCAATTGAATATCCTCTGGCTGTCAAACGAACATCGGCATTATCCTGTCGTAATAATGTTCTGTATTCGGCTCTTGAAGTAAACATTCTGTATGGCTCATCAGTGCCTTTATTAATTAAATCATCAATCAAAACCCCAATGTATGCTTCCGAACGATTAAGTACGAAGTCAGGTAATTCATTAATTTTTTGATGGGCATTTATCCCTGCCATTAATCCTTGACAAGCAGCTTCTTCATAGCCAGTTGTTCCGTTTATTTGTCCTGCAAAAAATAAATTACTTATTCTTTTTGTTTCTAAGGTAGCTTTTAATTGTGTTGGTGGAAAGAAATCATATTCAATAGCATATCCTGGACGAAACATTTTTACATTCTCAAATCCTGGAATTTTTTTTAAGGCTTCGTATTGTACATCTTCTGGTAGTGATGTTGAAAAACCATTCACATAAACTTCAACTGTATTCCATCCTTCTGGTTCAACGAATATTTGATGGCGGTCTTTATCTGCAAAACGATTTATTTTATCTTCTACTGACGGACAATATCTTGGACCTAACCCTTTTATTCTACCTGCAAACATCGGAGATTTATCGAAGCCAGTTTTTAATACATCATGGACTTCTTGATTAGTGTAAGTTATCCAACAGCTTCGTTGGTTTACTAATGGTTTTGTATCCGTGTAGGAAAACTTACATGGATTTTCATCTCCTTTTTGTTCTTCCATCTTAGAAAAATCTAAACTTCTCGCATCTACTCTTGGAGGCGTTCCTGTTTTCATCCGACCAGCCTCAAAACCTAATTCAATCAATTGTTCAGTAATTCCAGTAGCTTTTCCTTCTGCAGTTCTACCTCCACCAAAATTCTTTTCTCCAATATGAATCAATCCATTCAAGAATGTTCCATTTGTCAGCACTACTGATTTCGCAACAAATTCTACACCTAATTGCGTTTTCACTCCTACTACTTTATTATCTTCTATTAATAACCCAGATACCATCTCTTGCCAAAAATCCACATTATAATTTTGTTCTAATGCCATTCTCCACTCCTCTGCAAATTTCATTCTATCCGACTGACATCGTGGCGACCACATAGCAGGCCCCTTTGAACGATTTAGCATTCGAAATTGAATCATTGTTTTATCTGAAATAATTCCTGACATTCCTCCAAGTGCATCTATTTCACGAACAATTTGTCCTTTTGCAACTCCACCCATCGCTGG
Source organism: Arcicella sp. (assembly GCA_014376355.1). Lineage (GTDB taxonomy): Bacteria > Bacteroidota > Bacteroidia > Cytophagales > Spirosomataceae > Arcicella. Next base: position 24,921 of record JACMRQ010000135.1, read on the forward strand.
ATTGCAAGACATTTGAGCTATGGTATTCATATTCATAGTAATTAATAAAACCTTTGAACCCATTTTTGCGGCAGCGTGTGCTGCCTCGCACCCTGCGTGTCCTGCCCCTACTACTATTACATCATAATTTTTGTACATTTCTATTTACTTTTTATCAGATATATTATATTTTTATCGAGCCAATTCGTTTTTTAAAAGCGACTTTTTGTCAACTGTTTCACGTGGAGTGTTTGATTAGTTATGTTTAAAACAGATTAAAAAATCGAAATATATTTACTCTCCAAACGCCTCATTTCTACTTTTTCTTCAATCGAATGATCATCATGTCCACATAAGTGTAAGAGCCCATGTATAACAACCCGTTTAATTTCTTCCTCAAAAACAGTATTTAATGTTTGTGAGTTCTCTTTAACTCTTTCGATACTGACAAATATATCACCTTCAATGGTACTTTCATCTTCTGAATTATCAAAGGTTATGATATCAGTTAAGGTATCATGGTCTAAATAATCAACATTAATTTTATGTAAATACTCGTCAGAACAAAAGATATAGTTTAGGTCTTTAATCTTAAAACCCTCTTTATCAGCCACTTTCTTTAACCAAGCTTTAAAATTATTTTTGCCTTGAAATTTAAAATCAATATCTTCGTTAAAAAAAATAATCATTTGTATTGTTATTTATAAATTAAATAAATTCTTACGACAAAGATACAACACAATTCATTACTAAGTGAAAATCAGTAATTTAGCAGAATGGAATAATGATAACCAAATACTTAAATCCGATGAAAGTCAAAATGCCTCCTCAGAATTACATATTAATAACAATTATAATACTCGCTGTACTACATGAAAGTGCTTGTCAAAAGCCAAGAGATGGACTTAGACAAAAAGAAGATAGATACCAGAACACAAGTATCCCCAATAACTGTGATGACAAAATTTATGCAATTACTGAAATAGGTAATTTAATTGAAATTGAAAAAATTGAAAGTAAAGATATAATTATAAAACAATTAGGAAAAGCATTACCATTTAAGTGTAATGCTTTTGTAAAAGGAGTAAACAATAAAATTTATGCAGTAAAAGCATATGAACAAGCTCGCACTCCTTTATATGAATACAATCCTAAAAACAAACTAGGAAGTATCAGCAAATGGGTATTGCCATCGAATGAAGATGGTGGTTGGGTTTCTGGGGCGGTGGACTCCAAGGGAAAATTATACTTCATATCTACTACTATGGAAAATCTTGTGAGAATAGATATTCGGAAAGTAGAACCAGATATAATATGGACAGAAAATTTGTCGGTGGAAGGTTGGAGAAAAGAAAATTGTAAAAGTGGATGTAATTTTTTCATAAATCAGATGGACGAATTAGTAGTTAAAGAAAATAGAGGAAATAGAATATGGAATATTTCTATAACAAATCAATTAAAAGTTGTGAAGGCTGACATTGTAAATACCGCAAATGAAGTAAATCCTACGAATGATATTATGGAATACATTAATTCATCGGGAAAAACAATGACATTTTTATTGGGGCGAAATACTATTTATAATTATTCAACTAAAAAAAATGATGTAATTTCAATAATTAAAATTGATACATTGAAATTAGGTTTTTTTACCGAAATCGCAGGATGTAATAACTTTATTAAAAAAGAAGAAAATGTAGTTGAGCAAGAAAAAGATGAATTAATTACCGCAGCTACGGGTATTAATGAAAGTGTAAGGTTAAAAAACATTATTTTTCGACTGGGAGAATCAGAGTTGCAACCAGAATCATTCTCTGAATTAGATAAATTGGTACGACAACTAAAAAAGTATCATCAAATAGAAATTTTATTAGAAGGTCATACTGACATAACAGGAGATTCAGATGAGAATATTCAGCTATCTTTGGAAAGGGTTAACTCATGCAAGAAATATCTTGTAAATAAGGGTATCGAAGGCCAAAGAATACAGACGAAAGGATATGGCAATGAAAGACCATTAAAACGCTCAGGAAATGAAAAAGAACGTGAAATTAATAGACGTGTGGAGTTCAAAATTATAAAAGGAATTGGATCTTGAAAATTTATTATCAAAAAGCAAAAGGTGTATTAGAAAATATCTAATACACCTTTTGCTTTTTATTTAAAACCGACAATATTAATTTATTTGTTTAAAATAATTATCAACTTGACGTTTGTAATAAGGGTTCAAATTTGGTGGAACAGTTCGAAGTAATTCAGTCTGTTTTTGTTTGTCCTTAACGTATTGTTGAAACTGTGGTGGAGCTTTTCTTTCATAAGTCTGACGAGCCGTCTCTGCTTTACGTTTTTGGTCTTCTTCCTGTTCTTTCATCGCTTTTTCAGATTCTAATAAACGAGTTAATAATTCTTGCTGACGTTTCATTGTTTCGGGATTAATGCGTTTATTGACCAAGTCTGTTTCAGTTTCTTCCATCTTTTTCATCATATCCTTTATTTCATCTCCTAATTTGCGACCTTTTTCCGTTCCTTTAGAACTATCTAAAAAGCCTTGAAGCATTTTTCTTAACGCAGATTGTTCTCGTGCCATTTTTGCTAATTGCTCAGAAATACCACCCTGTCCTTTTGAACCTTTCTGCATAGATTTACCCATTTGTTCATTCAATTCTTTCTGAGCTTCTCCCATACTTTTTTGCTTCCCTTTGTTTTTGCCCTTTCCGCTACCAGAACCAGCCATCATTTGTTGATTTTGTTGCATTTGTTTCAATACATCAGATAATAATAGAGCTAAATTATTCATCGAAGTCATAGCAAATTGCTGTTTTGAAGTTGTCATGGCTAATTTACGTTCCTTTATCAATTTTACAGCATCGCCCATGTAGTCTTTCATATTATTCATTTCACGAGTCACAAAAGTTTCAATCTGTAAAACTCTTTTCGATAAAGCATACAGACTATCTTCAATAACTTTCGCATCATCTTGTAATTTAATTTGGTCTTGCGAAAGTTTAATAAATCTTGGATCTGATGGATTAATACCTCTAAAGTCTTTCATTAGCCGTTCTTGGTCAAATGAAACGGTGACTAAGTTTTCAAGAATATCTCTCAAATCATCCATATTTTCTTCATTCTGTTTGGATTCTTGCTGTTGTTTAGCGGCAGCAAGTTTTTGAGCGAGATTACGCATTTTTTTAGCAGCACGTTTTTGCTTTTCGGAAGCACTTTTATTGTCACCTTTATCCATTTGTTTCTCAGAATCCTTTTGGTCTTCTGAAATATCCTCTTGTTGCTCTTTATCCATATCCATCTTTTCAGAATTTTTCATCTCCTCGTTCATCTTCTCTGCTTCTTTCAAATCCTTCTTCAAATCATCAAATTCCTTACTTAATTTCTCCTGTTCTTTTTTATTTGCCTCACTTTCCTTTTGTTTTTCAGTAGAATTATCGGGTTTCTTTTCTGTTTGATTATTTTTCTCAGCTAATTTCTCTTCTTTTTCAGCCTGATTTTCAAGTTCTTTAATGGCTTTATCCATTTTTTGGTCAAGTTGTAATTTCTTGAAAAGGTCTTTCATTCGTTCTAATTCTTTTTCAGCATTTTTTTCTTTATTTTTAATCCGCTCCATTTGCTCCAACATCTTATTATCTTCTGGATTTTGTTCGAGCATTTTTTTTAATTCCTCGTACATTTTTTGAGCTTCTGGATCCATCAATTCATTCATCATCTTTTGCAGAGCATCCATTTTCTGTTGGTTTTCAGGTTTTTGTTCGTTAAAACGTTGCTGTTTCTCGTTAAGATTTTGGTTTTGTTCTTGCATCTGTTTGATTTCATTCATCAATTCTTCTTTCTTTTTAATAAGTTCTTCAGCTACTTTCTTATCTTGAAAATCAAGCTCTTTTTTATTTTTCAGACGACTTTCCAAAGCAGCAATTTCCTTACGAAGTTTTTGAGCTTTTTCAAGCGTTTTTTCAATTTGTGCTTCAGCTTTATCAATAGAATTGTCAATTTCTTTATCAATAGCACGTTTGTCAGGTACAGCATAATTCATTATTTGCGAACGGGTAGATTTTGCTCCATTCACACCATCATTATCCCAAACTTGAACAAAATACTCGATTTTGTCGGCAGGACTTAACTTTAAACTATCTAAATTCCATTGTTTATAAAAACTTTGGATAGTTTGAGATACATTTATAGGTATGTTGATGCTTGCATAATTTTGAGTCGAGGGCTTCCCTTCACGTAAAACTTTATAAAAAATAGCTAATTTACTGATACCATAATCATCAGCAATATTGCCACCTAAAACCATGAAATTATAAAGTGTTGAATCTTTATATTGCTCTAAGCTTAGTTGAGGATGTTTATCAGGCACAACGTTTAAGAAGAAACTTATTCCATCAGAATTTGAAGCGTATTGATTTTTCAAAAATACTTTATACGTACCAGAAGTTTTAACAATGCGAGAAAGGTCAAATCCTCCCCCTAACAATTTTTTGTAAGCATGATAACGTTTTCCATCACCATCAAAAACCATGACAATTGAATCAGTATCTGATACATTAAAATCCCAGTCAATGGATGTACCTTCTGGAACGGTCAAATTACCCACATTTTTCAAAGATTCATTTGGTTTATGTAGATAGTTGGGATAGTTCAAATTAACATCAAAAAATGCCAAACTTGGTCGATTAATGATTTCAATATCATATTCTGCCGATTTGAATCCTGCCGCCTCAAATTTGAAATCAAAATCTTGTTGAACCTTTGAAAATGTGTAAGTATAATGACGTTTATCAACCGTCTCCATTTTCAGTTTACGGTCGTTATGTATCAGATAAACTGATTCAGGAATCGTATTCCCTTGAAGCGTTAAATTTATCGTAAAGTCTTCATTCTTAAACGCTTGCATTTTTTTATTCTCTAATACAAACGTAAATGGAGCTTCTTCTTGGTATTCATTTTTGAAGTTAACAATACGTTCGGTACTTTTTGAAAAGAATGCAGGATATAACATCAAAATCAATATAATTGCTCCCGCAGGTAAAGCCGCAAATTTCAGATATTTACGATTTTCATTTATTTTAATTGCATCAGCAAACTTTAAGAATCCCAATTGTTTTGACTTTTGATTGATGGAAGCCAAAAGCAATTCATTTTGTTCACGGTCGAGCGTACGATTTAATTGCAGGGTATTTACCAATTTATCTCCTACTTCTGGAAAATACTTCCCAATTTGATCGGCAGCTTGTTCATCGGAAAGCGGTTTTTTTTCTCCGTACAAAAACATCAAAGGCTTAATTACCCAAAAAATGATGGATACAATGAAAGCAGCCAAGAACGAAAAGAATAAAATCGTCCTAAAAATCGTCCCCAAATGCCCAAAGTATTCGAGGGTATTAAAAACCAAAAAGGCGGACAAGATAACTGCCGCCGTAAAAATAGAGCCTTTTATAAGCCTATTGAGATAATATTTACGTTTATATTCCTCAATACGCATCAGAAGCGTAGCAATGGGTGAAGTTGTCATAGTAATAAAATTTCTTTAGAATATATATTGCAAATTCAATTTCAATTTCAAAACGTTTAAAATTAATTAATCTCCAGTAAAACAGGACAATGGTCAGAATGTTTAGCCTCTGAGAGGATTGCAGAACCCACCAAACGCTCACGCATGGGCTCTGTGGCACAATGATAATCGATACGCCAACCTAAGTTTTTCATTCTTGCTCCTGCTCGATAGCTCCACCACGTATAATGATGAGGTTCGGAATTAAAATGCCTAAAGGTATCAATAAAACCATCTTCTAAAAATCCTCCCACCCATGCTCTTTCGTCGGGTAAGAATCCTGAACTATTAGCATTTGATTTTGGATTATGAATATCAATAGGATGATGACAAATATTATAATCTCCCGAAATAATCAAATTGGGTACTGTCTTTTTCAAATCGCCGATATATTCGTGAAAATCCGTAAGCCACTTCATCTTAAATCCTTGACGCTCCTCCCCGCTCGAACCGGAAGGCATATATACAGACATTAACGAAAAATCTTCAAAATCAGTACGTAAAACTCTTCCCTCACGGTCATAAATTTCAATTCCGCAACCATGAACGATTTTCGAAGGCTTTACTTTTGTAAAGATGGCAACGCCCGAATAACCTTTCTTTTCGGCAGCATACCAGTGAATTTCGTAACCTAATTCTTCAAAAATGGCTTTGTCGATTTGGTGTGCTTCAGCCTTAACCTCTTGCAAACAAATCATATCGGCATCAGTTGTCTTTACCCAATCAACAAAACCTTTTGAAATTGCGGAACGAATACCATTGACGTTATAAGTTATAATTTTCATGCAGTTAATTTTAAAAATGGTTATATAAATACTTCCTTCTCAAAATACTCAATCACATGAGCCTTCATCAATTTTTCTTGTTCAATAATGTTCACAAAAGGCAAAGGCTGAATTAATTTCCAATGTGGCCAACCATCTTGATCAGTACCCTCAAGTTCATAAATTCCACTAAAACTTAAAGCTTTGCAAATGGCAATATGCATCAAATCTTGCTTTTGTTCTTTCGTGAAAAACTGGTGCCCTTTACCCAACTCTTGTACGCCCATAAGGAACAATACTGAATCTAAATCGGCAGGGCGTTTGCCCATAGCCTCTTCTAATTTATCTAACAACGCTTCCCATTCTTGGGTTAAATTTTCCATTTTATGCTTTAATTAATTCCTCCCAAAATTCAGTTGCACGACGAAGATGAGGAACAACAATCGTTCTACCAATAAGTGTTGCGACCGAAAATATTTCTTGAATTTCTTCTGATTTTACCCCTAATTCATGACATTTTCCAAGGTGATATTTTACACAATCATCACACCGTAAAACCATCGAACAGGCTAATCCCATCATCTCTCCTTCGTCTTCTCAGACAAAGCTCCGTCAGCGTAAATATTAGTATCAAGATTAAAATTTTTTTTGATAATATTATTGTCAGAAGCCATGATTTTTTCATTCATTGTGCTTCGATAATCATTAAATTCTGTAACTAAACTCATCCGTTTAGCATGTTGATTTTTAAGAAAAAATTAGTAGTAATGATGCCTCACTTATTGTTAAATTAAAACAGAAAAGGCCGTTTATACTTCAACAAAACAAAGTTAATCAATATCACGGACTACCAATATTTTCAAAAGATTTTGTACATTTAAATCTTCAAATTTAAACCATTATTTTCAAGATGTTCCAATCCTTTATTGATCTCATTTTTCCACGAATTTGTGCTGGCTGCCAACAACCGCTTCAACTCAACGAACTGCAAATTTGTATTGACTGCCGATTCGAATTACCCTTTACAAACTCACATCTTCAAGCCGATGAAAAACTCAACAATAGATTCATCGGGAAGGTAACCTTAACTCATGCTCTATCCTATTTAAAGTTCGTAAAAGGCGGGAAAGTTCAAAGTATCATGCACGAATTGAAATATAAAGGCAATCAGGAAGTTGGTGAGATGTTAGGAAGAATGTATGGTTATGATTTGAAGGAAAATGGGTTCTGTAATGAATTTGACTTAATTTTACCAGTTCCTTTACACACAAACCGATTAATCAATCGAGGATACAATCAATCTGATTCTCTTGCAAAAGGGCTTTCAGAGAGTTTAAATTTAGAATGGAGAAATGATGTGCTGAAAAGAGGAAGTGAGACAACATCTCAAATCAATAAATCTAGGTTAGAACGTTATGAAAACATGAAGAATGTCTTTTTTGTGGATAAACCCGAAGGACTTTCAGAAAAGAGAATTGTAATTGTAGATGACACGCTAACTACAGGTGCAACACTCGAATCATGTGTGGTGGCACTTAATAATGTAGGAGTAAAAAATGTTTCAATCATAGCTATTGCCGCAACTTATTGACACAAAAAAAGAGCCATTAAAATTAATTTTAACGGCTCTTTTTAATGAAAGATTTTATTTATTAGTACCAGCTCTAATCATTGCACAACGAAAACCGATGGTTGAAGTTGCTGAATCTTGATCAATGAAACGACGTGTTCCTGGAGCTAACCAATAGGCAACATCTGCCCATGAACCACCTTTATAAACACGAGATTTATTATCAACTAAAGAGTTATTGTTTTTCTTATCATAACTCTTTTCCTTGTCCAAATAATCACTTCTACGGATTGGATTTAAATCATTGAAATCTTCGTAAGATAATGGACGATACAAGTCATAAACCCATTCGTTTACGTTACCGGCCATTTGGTATAAACCAAAATCATTCGGAGGATAAGTATAGGTTTCAGTAGTAATAATTGCACCATCATTTGACTTACCTGCAATACCTGCATAATCACCACGTCCACGTTTGAAATTGGCTAACATTGTTCCTTTTTTCTTACCACGAGAAGCTCGCATATTTGGTCCATCCCAAGGATAAATTCTTTGATTAGTCTGATTTTCATCTTCATATTGCGTGCCAATCATTGCTTTGGCTGCATATTCCCATTCCGCTTCTGTTGGAAGACGATAAGCGGGAAGAACCTTTCCAGATTCAATCTGTAAACGCTGACCAGCAGTCGAGACTGAAGCAACTTTATTAGATTCAGCACCTCTTTTGGCTTTGGTTGTCTTTGCACCTTTTTTGCTTCCTTTTTGGCTTTTCATGGCAATATCATTATTGACTGCCGCAGTACGCCAGTTACAATAATCTGATGCTTGAGTCCATGAAACACCCACCACTGGGTACATTCGGAAACCAGGATAACGCAAATATTGCTCAACGTAAGAATCGTTAAAAGCTAATTCATTTTTCCAAACTAACGTATCGGGAAGGGCTGATTCATAAAATTCTTGTGATGAATCCTTCTGAATTGCGTTCAAATATTCAAGGTAATGGACATTACCAATTTCAGCTTCGTCCATGTAAAAGGACTGTACAGATACGGTTCTTTCCAAGTTATCTCTTGAATTCATAACGTCTTCCTCTAAAGCACCCATCGTAAAACGACCGCCTTCAATGAAAACTAAATTTGGACCAGTTGGTTGCCCTTTAAAAGACTTATCAACTTGAAAACCACCTTTTTTGTTGTAAGCAATACCAGTAGCTGTACTGTTTTTGCTCATTTTTACGCTACTTGACTTTTTCGATTTACATGAACTTACTAAGGCAAGCCCAGCCAAAAGAATAGCCATTGATTTGAGGGACAACTTCATCTGTCGAATAATTTGATTGTCGTGATATGAAAAATTTTAAATTCTAATTCAAAATGGTAAAATACTGTAAAAAGGTATGCAATTTACATCAATAAGTGTAAAATCTGGTGGAATGTCTAAGAAGTTTGATAATGTATAACTATCTACTTAGATTCAATTCCAACAATGTTGCTCAAAATGGCTTCTAATTCATCAATTGACGTAATTTTCTCAAAAATTAACATCAATTTACCTTTGGCTTCTTTAAGTGTACATTTGCGAGAATTCAGCTTGACATATTCAATAATCTTGCCAAAAGTCGATGATTTGTAATACTTTTCATTCTCAGATGAAACGAAGTAACATTTTAAATTATTGCTTTTAAGCATAATTTTTTCAATTCCTAATGATTCCGCTAACCACCGTACTCGTACAATTTTAATAATGTCAATTACTTCGGGAGGCAAAGGTCCAAATCGGTCTTTGACCATTACTTCAAATTTCTGTAATTCTTCTTCCGTTTTCATATCGTCTAATTGAGTATAGAGTGACAATCTTTCTGAAATACTAGTTACAAATTTTTCTGGAATAAGTACGTGTAAATCCGTGTCAATTTGACAATCTGTTTTAATTGCCTCAACAATTTCTGAAAGGTCTTTTTCAAATAATTCACGGAACTCATTCTCTTTCAGTTCTTGTACGGCTTCGTCTAATATTTTGTGGTATAATTCATATCCTAAATCATTTATAAAACCACTTTGTTCGGCCCCTAAAAGGTTTCCTGCTCCTCGGATGTCTAAATCCCTCATAGCAACTTTAAAACCATCTCCTAAATCAGAAAATTCTTCTAAGGTGCTTAATCTTTTGCGTGCATCGCTCGTAAGTAATGATAAAGCAGGTGTAAGGAGGAAACAAAAAGCTTTTTTGTTAGAACGCCCTACTCTCCCTCTCATTTGATGTAAATCAGACAAGCCAAAATGATTAGCATGATTAATAAAAATCGTATTAGCATTTGGAATGTCAAGACCTGATTCGATAATATTAGTTGAAACCAAAACATCATAATGTCCCTCAATGAAGTTCATCATTACTTTTTCAAGTTTATCACCTTCCATTTGACCGTGTGCAGTGGCAACTTTAGCATCTGGAACCATGCGAAGAATAAGATTGGCAATAGAATCTAATTCAGCTACTCGATTATGAACAAAATAAACTTGTCCACCACGTTTAAGTTCGTAGCTAACGGCATCACGGATTAAGACTTCGTTAAAAATCTGTAATTCTGTTGTAACTGGCTGACGGTTGGGCGGAGGCGTAGCGATAATGGATAAATCTCTTGCTCCCATCAAAGAAAAGTGTAATGTTCGGGGAATCGGAGTTGCTGTTAAGGTTAATACGTCAACATTTACCCGCATTTCCTTCAAACGGTCTTTTACTTTTACGCCAAATTTTTGTTCTTCATCAATAATCATCAAACCTAAATTTTTGAAAACGATGTCTTTATTCACGATTCGGTGGGTTCCGATGAGAATATCTGTTTCGCCAGATGCCACTCTTTTCAAGGTTTCTTTGATTTGTTTATCCGATTTAAAACGATTGACGTATTCAACTCGGCAAGGAAATTTCTCTAAACGATCACGAAAAGTTCTAAAATGTTGCATTGCCAAAACCGTTGTAGGCACTAAAATCGCTACCTGTTTTGAATCTGCCACAGCTTTGAAGGCGGCTCGGATGGCAATTTCTGTTTTCCCAAAGCCAACATCTCCGCAAACTAATCTGTCCATTGGATGAGGCTTTTCCATGTCCGCTTTCACGTCTGCGGTTGATTTTGCTTGGTCTGGCGTATCTTCGTACTGAAATGAAGACTCTAATTCGACTTGCATAAAAGTATCAGGTGAAAAGGAAAATCCAGGAGCCATTCGACGTTTGGCATAGAGTGAAATTAACTCTTTTGCAATGTCTTTTACTTGCTTTTTAACCTTCGATTTACGGTTATCCCACTCCTGAGAACCCAATTTTGACATGGAAGGCGGTCCTCCCTCCTTTCCAGAATATTTGGCAATTTTGTGGAGTGAATGAATCGAAACCATCAAAACGTCATTGTCTTTATAAATTAAGCGAATGGCTTCTTGTTCAGAATCTCCGACCATCACACGATCCAATCCTGCAAAACGCCCAATTCCATAGTCCACGTGGGTGACGTAATCACCGATTTGCAAAATTCTTAATTCTTTTAATGTTAAAGATTTAGATTTAGAATATTTGCTTTTCTCTCGGAAACGGTGAAAACGGTCAAAAACTTGGTGGTCAGTATAGCAAACAATTTTGGTTTGTTCGTCAATGAAACCTTCTCGTAAAGAAATATTTAAGGGCTGAAAACGTACACTTCGGTCAATTTCCTCAAAAATGGTCGCTAACCTTTCTAATTGCTTTGGAGAATCTGCGGTGATAATATTGGTATAATTGAATCCCTGATTTTCGTGGAGATTATCGGCAAGCCGTTTAAAATCTTTATTGAAAGCGGGCTGAGGTTTGGAAGTGTAAGCAGTTTTGTCTTTTTCAGATTTAAAGTAAAATCGTTTTCCAAACTCAATCGTTGCAAAGCCTTTTATCAAATTTAAAAATCCTCGACGAGTTTCAAATAATTTATTTGGGTCTGAAATAACTTGAATTCCACCCGATTTTGCAATCGTTTCCGCAAAATAACCTTCTACTTTCTCGAAACATTTTTCGATAATTTCTAAAGTCAATTCCACATCCTTAAACCATAAACGAGCATCTGTTGGAAGGAAATTTAAGAAAGGTTCACGGCTTTCCAAAGTCAATCTGTTTTGAACATCTGGAATAATATTAATTCTGGAGACAGACTCAATCGAAAGCTGAGATTCAGGGTCAAAAGTTCGGATGCTTTCCACTTCATCACCAAACAAATCAATGCGATATGGCAAGTCGTTGGCGTAACTAAACACGTCAACAATTCCTCCACGAATGGAATATTGCCCTGCCTCGTACACAAAATCAGTTTTCTCAAAATCATAACTTGCCAAGACTTCCCCTAAGAAACTGGTATCCAATTTTTCATTGACAGTAATGGTAAAAGTATTCTTCGACAAGGAGCGTTTGTTAATAACTTTTTCGGAAAGAGCTTCGGGGTATGATACCAATAGCAAACCTTCAACGGCATTGTTAAGTTTGTTCAAAACTTCCGCTCGCATTAGCACATTTGCGTTATCGACATCCTCATATACATACGCACGCTTGTAGGACATCGGGAAAGAAAGCACGTTTTCCTCTCCTACCAAATTTTGCAAATCATTGATGAAATAAGCGGCTTCTTCACGGTC
>JACMRQ010000136.1 GCA_014376355.1 Arcicella sp.
TAAATTTCCTCTTTGGCTCATCAAATTAACCCATTTTGAATACTGGACTTGGTGGATGTTTTACGTTCCATTACTTCCATATTGGCTTTTTCAAGCAATCCGTACTCGTTCATTGACTTTCTTCACGAATGCGGACCCGTGCATAGATTACGGTGGTTTTTTTGGGGAATCTAAAATGGAAATCCTCTGTCAAATTCCGAGAGTATATTTGCCCAAAACCATTTTTATTGAAAAACAAACGGCCTTAAAGAACATCGTTGATAAACTCATTCAGGAAGATTTAGTGTATCCAATTATCTGTAAACCAGACGTTGGTGAAAGGGGAACGCAAGTTGAAAAATTATATAGTAATTATGATTTGGTGAAATATTTATCTGAAGTTCAAGAAGATTTTATTATTCAAGAATTCATTACTTACGACATCGAATTAGGCGTTTTATACTATCGTTATCCAGATTCGCTCACAGGCAAAGTTTCCTCCGTGACTCGTAAAGAATTTCTTTCAGTTTCGGGAGATGGGAAATCTAATGTTGAGCAATTGATGCAACAAAATACCCGTGCTAGATTTCAGATAGATTCAATGCGTAAACGTTTGGGTGATATGGGTATGAATGAGGTAATAAAAACGGGTGAAAAAAGAATCCTTGAACCTATAGGAAATCATTGTCGGGGAACAAAGTTTTTGGATAACAACTTTTTGTTAAGCAGTTCGTTAGATGAAGTTTTTGATAAAATTGCCTTAACAATAGATGGTTTTCATTACGGCCGTTTTGATATAAAAGTTAAATCAATTGAAGATTTATTCGAGGGGAAAAATATCCGAATTATGGAATTAAATGGCGTAAGTTCCGAACCAGGGCATATATACGACCCTAAAAATACGCTTTGGGCAGCCTATCGAGATTTGGCTCGTCACTGGAAAATTATTGCCGATATTTCTATTCAGCAACAAAGTAAAGGTATCATGCCTGTACCGCTCGGTATTTTATGGAAGGTTGTTAAACAACATTTTATTGGGTAGATATTTCATAAACATTGAGAAATTCTCCGCAACGAATTAGGTAGCATTTATTCATTTCGATAAACAATCACCAGAGCAAATAGAAATCAGGTGATTGTAAAGTTTTAAAGTCAGTAATATGCTTATTTTTTTATTCACTTTTTTTATCAGTTTTGTTGGTTCAATTCACCCTGGACCGCTGAATATCTCCGTTATTCAAGCGACTTTACAAAAAGGTTTTGCCGCTGCACTTTTAATGACTTTTGGAGGCGTAATTCCCGAAATAATTTATGGCTATTTGGCAGTGGAAGGCGTTATGATTTTTGAAAAATATCCTTTCATTTTCATCCTAATGCAATGGGTGGTTGTGCCAATTCTACTGGGTCTGGGAATTCAACAAATTATTACTTCTCGACACGATAAAAAAGAAATAATTTTTTCTAAATCAACGCAGACAGACCTTACTTTGGGAGCAACCTCAACTCGCAAAATTTCAAAAGAAGAATTCACTCGGGAAGTATCAATTCGAGGATTCTTTTTATCTCTCTTCAACCCTCAATTATTACCTTATTGGATTGTCATTTTGGTAAGTTATCAAAATTATTCATTCTTAAAAATTAGCGATTTATCCGATAAAATTTTGTTCGTTATGGGTACGAGTACAGGTGCATTTGCTCTTAATTATGTGTATGCTTATATTGCGTATAAGCAAAGGGAACGAGTTTTTAAATATATAAATCAGAACCGTTTTGAGCTAATAATTGGCTGGACTTTCGTTTTAATGGGGCTTTTGCATGGTATGAAATTGATGTATTGACGATTACCTCTTAATAATAAAAGGTTTTATCAAGTGATTTTCAGAAATCCTAAATTTTATCCATAAATTTGTATCATATCCTTACTAAAAAAAATCACAGAAATGACTTCCCCTGAGTTATATCATCTTCCCGTTATGCTTCAAGAATGCCTTGAAGGGCTAAATATTCGTTCTGATGGGATTTATGTTGACGTTACTTTCGGAGGCGGAGGTCATTCCAAAGCCATTCTTGAACGATTGGGCGAAAATGGCAGACTTATTGCCTTCGACCAAGATCCCGATGCTAAAAAAAATTCTCTCCCTTTTGCGGATGATAAACGGTTTACTTTTATTGAAGCCAATTTTCGAAATATTAAAAAATACCTTCGTTTATATGGCATAAAAAAAGTGGACGGAATTTTGGCAGATTTTGGTATTTCATCCCATCAAATTGATGAACCAACTCGTGGATTTTCAACCCGTTTTGAGGGTGATTTGGATATGCGGATGAATCAAAAATCGGATGTTTCAGCGCTCACAATCATTAACGAATATCCAGAAGCAAAACTTCATAAAATCTTAGGAATGTATGGAGAAGTAAAAAATGCTAAAACTCTTGCCAGTGGAATTATTAGTTCTCGTATAAACGCCCCTATTAAGACAACGGGTGAATTTAAAGCAGTTTTAGATAAATTCGCTCCAAAATTCAAGGAGTTTAAATATTATGCTCAAGTGTTCCAAGCTATTAGAATTGAGGTTAATCAGGAACTGGTAGTTATTCAAGAGTTTTTAGAGCAAGTGCCTGATTTACTGAAAGATACAGAAAGTCGTGTAGTAATTATGACTTTTCATTCTTTGGAAGATAGGTTAGTGAAAAATTACATTAAAGCAGGAAATTTTAAAGGAGAAATGGATAGAGATATTGTTTTCGGAACAATTACAAAACCTTTGGAAGGTATCACCAGAAAGCCGATTGAGGCATCTCCCGATGAATTATCGAGTAATAATAGAAGTCGAAGTGCAAAGTTGAGAGTTGCAAAAGTCATGAGTTAATGATTAAGGCTTATTCACAACTCAATCACTTAATTATCATGGCAAAAAATGTATCAAAAAATAAGCATAAAAGTTCCGCAACTTATCGTCCAAGTCGTGGAATATTTGCCTTTTTCGACCGTGTTTTTAACATGGATAAAATTTTAGGAGGTAAATTTCCGGCCTCTCAATTACGTTATGTTGTCTGGATTTCGGGATTGATTGTAATTTATATTATTTCGTCATTAAACGCTGAGAGTCTTATTCATAAAATAGATAAAATCAAGGCAGAAGTTGAAGAACAACGAGCTGATTTTACGACTCGAAAAGCTGGTTTTATGAAAGATGGAAAACAATCGGAAATCATTAAAAGAGTTGAACCAATGGGTTTACAAGAAAATAAAACCCCACCAACCAAAATCGTAGTGAAAGATTAAATTAAAGAGAATAGTTTTTAGTGTAAAGATGAAAGAGAATTAAAATAAATTGATGACCTTGGCAGTTCTCTGAATCCTCGACTCCCTAACATCTATCACCTAACCTCTTATTACAAATGAACATCAAAAGAGACATCATATTTAGGGTTCGCCTTATGTTTTTGTTCATCCTACTTTTTGCAGGGGGAATCGTTTGGCGTATCGTTCAACTACAAACGATTGAAGGGGAAAAGTGGCGAGCAAAAGCCAAACGAGTTTACGTCAAAGAACGGGTTGTGGATGCCGTGAGAGGTAATATCTACGCTGCTGATGGTAGTCTATTAGCCACCTCATTGCCAAAATATAAAGTAGGATTCGATCCGAGGGTTTCGAAAATAAACAAAGGGAATGCTCAAATTTATGATGAAGGTATTGATTCACTATGTCATTTATTGGCTAATTTTTATGGAGATAAAGACTGGAAAGATTATTATTCAATGATTGATTTGGCTTGTCGTGATAATGTTCATTATATCCGTCTAAACGAAATGAAAATTGATTTTCAACAAAAGAAAGCGATGGAAACTTGGCCTATTTTTAGAAATGGAACTTTTAAAGGAGGGGTAGTTTTTGAAAAGACCAATGAGCGGTATAATCCTTTCGGAAAAATGGGTTTTAGAACGATTGGTTACAAAAAAGAAAAAGAAAAAGTGGGTATCGAAAACAGTTTCGATGCTCAATTAGCAGGGACGAATGGAAAAGGAATTTTTGAGAAAATAGTGGGCGGAAGTTGGCGGCCGATTGATGGAGGAGAAGAATCAATTCCAGTGGCAGGGGTGGATATTCACACAACGATTGATGTGAACATTCAAGACGTTGCCGAGACTTCTTTGATGAAATATCTTCGCCAATTGAGTGCTGATAAAGGTTGTGTGGTGGTAATGGAAGTGCAAACGGGCGAAATAAAAGCGATGACAAATCTGACTCGTTTGAAAGATACCTTGGCATATGCCGAAACCTATAATCATGCCGTTTTAGGACTTTCTGACCCAGGATCAGTATTTAAGTTGCCTTCGATGGTGGCAATGATGGAAATAAATTCAAAATTTCTTAATGAAGAATGGGTTCATACGGGTGATGGAACACTTACGATTGGGAATAAGGTTTTGAGAGATACAAAAGCTCATGGAACTATCTCTGCTCAAGAAGTTTTTGAAACTTCTTCAAATGTGGGTATGGCTAAATTGATGCAAAGATATTTTGGGGGAAAAGAAGGAGAATATTACAAAAAATTGCATCAATTTCATTTAGATGAACCCTTAAATTTTCAGTTACGCCCCGATGCTCGCCCAGTAATTAATACACCAAAATTAGGAGATATTACGGCAATGCCTTGGAATTCAATTGGATATGGAACATCTTTGACACCTTTACAGATGTTGGCTTTTTATAATGCCATTGCTAATGACGGTAAATGGATTCAGCCAATTATTGTAAAAAAAACCCAAATCGTTGATAAAATTGAGAATGATTACACGGTTTCACAGGTAAAATATGATGAACCATTATGCACTAAGGAAACCTTAGCGAAGGTGAGAAAAATGTTGGAAGGAGTTGTGGAAAGAGGAACTGCCATGAATATTAAAAACGATTTGTATAAAATTGCGGGTAAAACAGGAACCTCTCGAAAATTTATTAATGGTAAATACCGTGAGGGGATGTATTATACTTCTTTCATCGGATATTTTCCTGCCAATGCCCCAAAATACAGTATTGTTGTGATGATTGATAATCCTCGTGGTGTGAAACAAGAAGCTCTTTTTGCGGCGGAGGCATCAGCTCCTGTTTTCAAGGAAATTGCCGATAAAATTTATGCTTGCGACATAACAATGCATAAATTGTTAAATACCAAAAAATCAGATGCAAGGCAATTTGCTACAAAAAAACAAATAGTTCATACGGCAGATATTAAGGCAATTTGTGAAGAATTTAAAGTAGAAAAAGTGCCAAGTAATGAAGGATGGTCTGTTCTGCGTGGCGATAATGGAATTTTGGAATATCAAGCTCGACAAAATCCAAAAAATACGGTTCCTGACCTCAGAGGAATGACGCTTAAAAATGCCATCTATATTCTTGAAAATAAAGGGTTTAAAGTATCATTTAAGGGTGCTGGAAAAGTGATTAGTCAGTCTATTCCTCCAGGAGCAACAACCATTAGAAATCGAAACATTGGATTGTTGTTAAACTAAAAAATAACTTCTATTGCAACATTAATCTTTCTAATAATAATTCAATTTTATCCAAACAATCATTTTTGCGTACTGGTTTGATGGAGGTATTATTTCTTGGCGTACTTTATTTAATTTATGAAAACACTATCTCAACTGACTGCAGGCATTAAGATGAAAACTATCATCGGGAATCCCGAAATTATAGTTTCTGAAATTATTATCGATTCACGAAAAGTGACTATAGGTTCAATGTTTGTGGCTTTGAAAGGTACACAAATAGATGGGCATACTTTTATTCAGAAGGCAATTGACATGGGAGCAGAGTCTATTCTTTGTGAAGATTTGCCCGAAAATAGGCCCGATAATATTACATTTTTGCAAGTATCGAATGCCTCAGAAGCGTTAGGGTATTTAGCTTCTGAATTTTATGATAATCCTTCTGAAAAGTTGAAATTAGTAGGTATTACTGGAACAAATGGTAAAACTACAACGGTGATGTTATTGTTCCGATTATTCAGAAATCTGGGCTATCGTTGTGGACTAATTTCAACGGTTCAAAATCAAATTGATGAAAACGTAATTCCTTCAACGCACACTACACCCGATGCTGTTAGTTTAAATCAATTATTAGCAAAAATGCTTCAGGCAGGTTGTACACACGCATTTATGGAAGTGAGTTCGCACGCAGTAGTACAACATCGTATTACGGGAGTGACATTCACAGGAGCAATTTTCTCGAATATTACCCACGACCATCTTGATTTTCACGGTACGTTTGATAATTATATCAAAGCCAAAAAAGGGTTCTTCGATGCTCTTCCAAAAACAGCTTTTGCCTTAATAAATATTGATGACAGAAGAGGAGGTGTGATGGTGCAAAATACCAAAGCAAGTATTAATACATATTCCTTAGAAACTCTGGCCACCGTAAAAGGAAGGATTGTTTCTGACAGTATTTATGGTCTGCAAATGGAAATAAATAACCAAGATATTCACTTTCAATTAATTGGGACATTCAATGCTTACAACCTCATGGCAATTTACGGGGCTGCCATTCTATTGGGCGAAGATTCTAATGAAGTTTTAGTAGAAATGTCAGGCCTAAAAACTGCTCCTGGAAGATTTGAGCAGATAGTTTCGATGATAGATCAAAAAGTCGGAATTGTAGATTATGCGCATACGCCCAACGCTTTAGA
Organism: Arcicella sp.; assembly: GCA_014376355.1. Lineage (GTDB taxonomy): Bacteria > Bacteroidota > Bacteroidia > Cytophagales > Spirosomataceae > Arcicella. Next base: position 6,672 of record JACMRQ010000136.1, read on the forward strand.
AAACGTTCTAAAAACGATTAATCAGATAAAAGAAGGCAATCAGCAAGTTATTACCGTTGTTGGTTGTGGAGGAAATCGGGATGCAACCAAACGCCCAATGATGGCAAAAATCGCTTGTGAATTATCAAATAAAGTAATTTTAACTTCTGATAATCCCAGAAATGAAGACCCCGCCGAAATTTTGGAACAAATGCGTAAAGGCATACCACCGATTGACTTCAAAAAAACGTTAATCATTGAAGACAGAAAAGAAGCTATCTTTTTAGCAGTTAGAAAATTAGCAAAGGAAGGAGATATTATTTTAGTAGCAGGAAAAGGTCATGAAAACTACCAAGAAATCAAAGGAATTAAGTACCATTTTGATGATAAAGAAGCCTTAGCGGAGGCTTTTGAAGTTAACTAAGTATGAGAGAGAGATAAGCCAATGGTCCACGAACTACAGTTCGTTTCTGAGTCGGAAAAGGGGTGTTATTGGTAACTTTATAAATATATGTTGACAAACTTTTTAAGAAATTCATGAGGAAGTAAAGTATTTTGTTGAGTAATTTATAGCACAAAGGTTGTATTAAAAATAATAGCAATCAATACCGTTTAATAATATGTCAATAATTTAACAATTTAATAAAATAGGTTCAGACGGAGATGTTTGAACCTATTTCATTATAGGTATATGTTGTTTATTTGAGTTAATTTAATAAATCAATAAAAACATATATTAATGATTCTGCGATAAAATTCTGAATAAATAATGGTCAAACTACATTGTTTTGTATGCTTTGTGTCATACATACTGGTACGTAGAAAAGCATAAAATCTTCTTAACTTTCGTCAAGTTTTACATAATAAAATGCCTGTTTTTTCGTAAATTGCATTATGCAATCAGTAGAATTCCAAGAAGAAATCACGGTTTTTGCCGACGTGATTATCCCCGTCGCCATTCCCAATTTATACACCTATCGTGTGCCTCGTGAGTACGCTGCTGGCATTTGTGTAGGGGCAAGAGTCATTGTTCAATTTGGCAAAACGAAGGTCGTAACGGCTGTCGTGGCTAAACTTCATAATTCCCCACCTGCCAAATATCAGGCAAAATATGTTCTTGAATTATTGGATGATTCACCGTTAGTTACGCCTCAGCAAATTGAGTTATTTCATTGGATATCAGAATATTATATGTGTACGGTTGGCGAAGTGCTAAACGTTGCTTTGCCCTCTGGTCTCAAAATATCAAGTCTTTCAAAGGTTCAGTATAATCCTGAGTTTTCTTATCCCGAACTTCTAACAGAACGTGAGGTTCTTATTATTGAAGAACTGAAAAAGCATCAATCTTTGAATTATGATGAACTCGCCCGTTTCGCTGAAGTTAAGAATGTTTATCATATTATTAAGTCCTTAATTCAGAAAAAAGCCATTATTGTTTTTGAAGAAGTTCGGGAAAAATATTCGCCTAAAATTCTAAAAAAAGTACGATTAAATCCTTTTTACGAAGATGAAAATTATCTAAAAGCTTTGATGGGAGAATTAGAGAAGAAGCCCAAACAATTAGATATTCTCCTAAATTATCTTCGCCATGTTCCAGTATTGCGTACACCCGAATTGAATCGTAAAGGCTTGGAAAAGAGGGATTTAACGAAAGAAGAAGTTTCGGATAGTTCCTTAAAAACCTTAATTAAAAACGGAATTTTAGAGCAATTTGAAATTATCGTAAGTCGTTTTGAAGAAGATTTGGATTTTGTGGAAGCACCCGTTCCAATTCTTTCAATATCGCAAGAAAAGGCTTTTGCTGAGATAATGAATAGTTTTCAAGAGAAGGAAACTGCGTTACTTCACGGAATTACGGGAAGTGGCAAAACCGAAGTTTATATCAAACTTATTGAACAGGTTTTAGCAAGTGGTTCGCAAGTTTTGTATCTCCTGCCCGAAATCGCTTTGACTACCCAAATCGTTATCAGACTACGGAAAGTTTTTGGGGATAAAATGGGCATTTATCATTCCCGATTTTCCGATAATGAACGGGTTGAAGTGTGGAAAGGCGTTGTTTCGGGTAAATTTCAATTTGTGGTTGGGGTGCGTTCTGCCGTGTTTTTGCCTTTTAATAATTTGGGATTAATCATTGTGGATGAAGAACATGAGACTTCCTACAAGCAATTTGATCCCGCTCCAAGATACCATGCTCGTGATGTGGCGGTTGTGATTGCCCACCGACAAAAAGCTAAAGTTTTGTTAGGTTCAGCCACGCCTTCCATCGAAAGTTTTTACAATGCTCAAACTAATCGTTACGGTTTTGTGGAGATGAAAGAACGTTTTGGAAATACGCAATTGCCTGATATTGAATTAATTGATATTAAAGTTGCTCGAAAACAGAAAATGGTAAAAGGAGATTTTTCTGATTTGATGTTGGACAAAGTCAGGCTCAATTTCGAACAAAAAAAGCAGACTATTTTCTTTCAAAACCGCCGTGGATATTCGCCCTATATTCAGTGTGAAGACTGTGATACGATTGCCTCTTGCAATAATTGTGATGTTAGTTTAACCTATCATTCTAATGGACAAGAGTTGCGA
>JACMRQ010000137.1 GCA_014376355.1 Arcicella sp.
AATGCACCCCTCATTCTTACAACCTTATTGATATCTCTAAGCTACTAATTTCGTGAGATAGGAATGAATGAAAAAGAGTGTGGTGATCAAAATTATGTTTATAGAGAATTATTTAAAAGAAGAAAATTGAACCCAATAATGTTTCAATTAAGGATATCACAAGTCAATTATCTCATACTTTTTGTTGCACTCCGGGGTTCCTTGCTCGGCTAAATTGGTATGATAAATAATATTCGAGATATATTCTTCGAGTTCATCATCAATAAAAGAATCAGGAACCCTTTTAAGGTCTTCAAAATTTAATTTCTCTTTAATTTCTTGGGAGAAAGGTTCTTCAATAAAACTTTGAGCCGCCACCAAGCGATAGAACGTTTTTTTGAAGAACTTATCGTGAATTTTTATGATATTTTGTTTGCCTTTATCTTGTTTGTTTTTGTTCATAGGGAGGGGAATATTTCGTTAAAATTATGCAAAAACCTATACCAAAATAATCATTAATCGGACAACTTGACTTGATGACGAAGGAAGAGCGATTTTAATGAAAAGAAAGTGTACCATTGAAAGCTATTGAACTTTCATCTTGTCAGACATAGATAAAATCTCTCTGTAACATTACATCATTGCAATGAACTAATTCAATTACTTAGCTGTCTATTTCTTAAATTTATAAAGACAAATTATTTCAAACAATGAAATGGATAACACGAGAAAGATCCAAAATTAATAGAATTGCTTGCTCTTGATTGATAAAGAATTTTGTCGATGAAGAAGCAGTATTTATATATATTCCTTTCTTAGAGGTATTGGAAAAAGCATAAGCCTTAAACGCTATGCCTTTTGATATTCCCAAGGTTGAATTGATGCATTCGGCAGGAAATTGCACCTTCGACAGTGTCATTAAAAAATATAATATTGAGAATTCAGCCGTTGGTATTCTGGCGAAAATCATTACAAGAGCAGATACCGACCAGTGCGACCTCGCTCCACAAGTAGTATGATTATGGGCTATTTCGGCAGGTTTAGCCTTTAATGTTACGGATGATTATGAGTTGTTAAACAAGGGAATGGTCATTTATGATGCCTTGTACAGTTGAGCTAAAATTCTGCAAAATCAAAAACAACTGCAAAATCCATTCGAAAGTTTATTGATTAAGGTTTATTGAAAAATTATCAAGACAAACGCTAATAAAAAAACGCCAGAATGGGTGCCTAATTTAAAAAAAATTGTTCAAGCCCGAATTGATACGAATCTTGCTCTGAGTCTTACTGAGATTTTGGGTGAATTAAAAGTCAATCCTTTTTATATATCCAGAGAGTTTTCAAAGTACTTTGAAGACATATCACTTTGCGAATATATTCGCAAAATGAGGGTTGAAAAAGCCATTCAATTGCTCCATTCTTCCAAGTATTCCCTCACCGGAATTACCTTGTTAACGGATTTTACGACCAAAGCCATTTTACCCGAACTTTCAAGAAAAACACTGGCGAAAATCCTTCATTTTACAGATAAAAATTACCTAAAAAGTAAAGCATATACAACAAGGCAAATTGCGTTCTATTTCCTAATATTTACTCCGAATAGTTTTGTGTAAAACAAATTTTAGCGCAAAATATTAATTAATAAACCTACAGTTTATGGCAATTTACCTAATATTTTATAAAACTCGTCACAATCGGTTTTGGTAGTCCAGTTGCTCTTGTCGGTTTTATGCACCGAGATTTAGCTGAAAAAATCAATGGATTTCGGGAGAAGAACACAAAGAAGGCATGGCATTGGCTCAATTAGCCCCTGAACCTTTGGCGTAGTAATTGCAGTTCTTAGCATTTTTTTACTTTGGAAATGTAAAAAAAATACTGAACCCTACATCATCATTGCCTGTACATTCATTGGTTTTACTTTAAAAGATTATATTTTATAATAAAATGAAAAAAATATTGTTGTTTGTTATGTTAAGCAACCATATTTACACCCAATTTTCCCATCAAACAATGAATGAAGACGGTTATACTAATGTTTCACAACCAGAACATGGTATTTGGCATCAGTTACAACTTCATACCAAATATAGTAAAATCCGAACGAGGCAATGATTACATTTGGAAGAAATATTTCGTCAAAATATAAAAGTGATAATGAATTGGCGCATGGTTTTCGTTTTGATGAACGAATTAAGTATAATCATTTATTGAATGTTCCACACAGTAAGAAAGGAATTATACCCAAGACTTTTTTCGCAGTTTTGAATGATGAAGTAATGATTAATCTCACAACCAATAATGTTTATAATACTTTCGTCCAAAATCGCTTTTTCATCGGATTAGGTAATAATTGTGATATTCACTTCAACTTACAATTTAGCTATATGAATGTTTATCAACAACTTGAACCGGGAAATAAATACAAAAACATAGATGCTATTAGAATGTTTTTCTTCCAGAATTTGGATTTTAAGAAGAAAAGGAAATAATCGTAATCTCAAAATTTGTCACAAATAAATTTACAAAAATATGACACGAAATGAATTTATGGCGAATACTGCCATCATCACAGGGGCGAGTTTGCTGAAAGGCAACGATGTTTTTAGTGCTACCCTCAATG
>JACMRQ010000138.1 GCA_014376355.1 Arcicella sp.
TGCGGTAAAACTGAATGAATTACGAGGGAAAGTCCATACATTTAAAGCTGAAGTAACCGATGATTTTCCAGAAAGTATGTATCCAAATGAACTGAATTTAGAGCTAAAAGTGGGTGCTCAAGTGATGTTCGTAAAAAATGATTTGAATACTGAAAAACGTTATTTTAATGGAAAATTAGGGGAAATTAGTTCAATTGATGATGAATTAATCACCGTTAAATGCCCCAATGAAAAAGAAGAAATTGCCATTTCAAAAGCTACTTGGAACAATATCAAGTACGTTTTGAATGATTCAAAAACCTTGCAGGAAAATATCATTGGCACTTTTACCCAATTTCCCATCAAAACGGCTTGGGCAATAACTATTCATAAAAGTCAAGGTTTAACTTTTGAAAGAGCCATTATTGATGCTGCCTCATCATTTGCTCACGGTCAGGTGTATGTGGCGTTGAGTCGTTGCAAAACTTTTGAGGGTTTAGTATTGAGTACGCCGATTACTTCCGAGAGCGTAAAATCAGACAATATTATTACGGTTTTTAATCAAGAAGCCGAAAAACAAGACTTATCGGAAACGGCTTTATTAGAAGCGAAAAAACGCACGCAAAGCGAATGGATAATGGATTTATTTGACTTTAAATCTATCAAAAATAGCATTTATTACTTGCTTCAATCATTTGAAAAAGTCCAAGGGCAATTTTCGACGGTTTCTTTTCAAACGTTAAGTAACATTGTTGATAACTATACTGTGGAAATTGACCCTGTGATGGCAAAATTTTCTAAGCAGTTGGAGTTATTAATTTTTCAAGCATCATTGCCCGAAGAAAGCGTTGAATTACAAGATAGAATTAAAAAAGGCAGTATTTACCTTTATGAAAAATTAAAGGAATTAACGTATAATCCTTTGAAAACTATTGATTTAGCTTGCGATAATAAAGAAACGAAGGGAAATGTTTATAAACTTTGGGAGCAAAGTTTGAAAAACACTTTTGAAAAATTGATTCTGCTACAAACTAACCAAAATGGTTTTGATTCTACGCAATTTTTAACCGCCCAAGCTAATGCTAACATTGATTTTGAAACTGAAAAAGATGGATTAACAAAAAGTCAAAATCCTTCTGCATCAGTTGGAAGTAAGGTTGATTTATTTGCTTCGTTAAAAGTATGGCGAGATGGTATTGCTAATGAAAAAAATGTTGAAAAATACATGGTTGTGGCACAAAAAACGCTGCAAAATTTGTCTGGAGAAATGCCTCGAAGTAAAGCAGAATTATCAAAAATTAGTGGTTTTGGTATCATTAAAATAAAACAATACGGTGATGAAATATTGGAGATAATCAATGAGTTTTGTGAAGCAAATGGTATTGAAGGTAGTAAGATTCAGGAAGGAATAAAGTCAGTAAAAAAGAAAATAGTCAAAGGCTCAACCCAAGAATTGAGTTATGCTATGTTTAGGGAAGGCAAAACAATTGAAGAAATAGCGGAGGTTCGTGGGTTTACGGCTTCTACCATAGAAGGACATTTGGGAGAATATGTAAAAAATGGACTTTTAGCTGTGGAAGATGTTTTGGAAAAGAAGAAGGTGAAAATTATTAGAGAATTTATCGTTGAAAATCCTGCACTAAAAGGAACGGTCTTAAAAGAAGCGCTCGGAGAAGATTATAGTTACAGTGAAATTCGGATGGTTTGGAGTTCTATGAATGTGGAGGTAAATTAAGTTAATGATTAAAATTATGGTCTGACCATTAAAAATAATAAATCCTAAACCCTATTTTTATGTTTATTCTTACCAACACGGACACAATTGCCAATCATTTCATCGCTGAATTGCGTGATGTGAATATTCAACAAGATTCTATGCGTTTTCGTAGAAATATGGAGCGTTTAGGTGAAGTATTGGCTTATGAAATTTCCAAATCACTCTCCTATCAACCTGCGAGCGTAATAACGCCTTTGGCAATTGCCAATACAAATTTATTGGTTCAACAACCCGTTTTAGTGACAATTCTACGAGCGAGTTTACCTTTCCATCAAGGTTTTTTGAATGTTTTTGACCGTGCCGAAAATGCTTTCATTGGAGCATATCGAGGAAAACATCGTGCCGACGAAACTTTTGATATTCAAATGGACTACTTAGCGTGTCCAGATTTGAGTCATAAAACCATCATTTTAATTGACCCGATGTTGGCAACGGGCAAATCATTAATAAAATCTTACGAAGCCTTATTGACCTATGGAAAACCTGCACGCATCATCATTGCTGCTGCCATCGCCGCTCCCGAAGGCATTCACTTTTTACAAACACTGATTCCCGAAGCCGACTTCTTTGTTGGAACGATTGATGAGAAATTGAACGAAAAATTTTATATCGTTCCAGGACTGGGCGATGCAGGAGATTTAGCATACGGAGAGAAGCTGTAGAAGGTAAACATTCACTCTAAATATCTGTCTTGAATTCTCTTTTAGCTCTATCTTTGTAAGGATAACAAAGAAAATATGAATCAAGACTTCAATAATCTCCCAGAAAAACGCCAAGCCCAATTAATGGCTTTTGACCGTCTTTTGACCATCATGGATGAACTCCGTGAACAATGTCCTTGGGATAAAAAACAGACCATCGAAAGCCTCCGACATCTCACTATCGAAGAAACTTACGAACTTTCGGATGCTATCATGGAAGGTGATATGCAGGAAATTAAGAAGGAATTGGGCGATGTGATGTTGCATTTGGTGTTCTACTCAAGGATTGCTTCTGAAACAAATGCCTTTGATATTTCGGACGTTTTGCATGGAATTTGTGAGAAACTCATTCACCGCCATCCGCACATATATGGAGATGTGAAAGTGGAAAATGAAGAGCAAGTAAAGCAAAATTGGGAAGCCATTAAATTGAAAGAAGGCGGAGGAAATAAAACCGTTTTGGGTGGTGTTCCTGTTTCTTTGCCAGCTTTGGTAAAAGCCATGCGAATTCAAGAAAAAGCCAGAGGTGCGGGTTTCGATTGGGAAGAAAAAACGCAAGTGTGGGAAAAAGTTGAGGAAGAATTAGAGGAATTTAAAAATGAGTTTAATGTTGTGGATAACGAAGCCATTGATGTGGAAAAAGCTGAAGGAGAATTTGGTGATTTACTGTTTTCATTGGTTAACTATGCCCGTTTTATCAACATTAATGTGGAAACTGCTTTAGAACGGACCAATAGAAAATTCATTAAGCGTTTTAATTATCTGGAAGCAAAAGCAAAAGAACAAGGAAAGACTTTGCAGGACATGACTTTGGCGGAAATGGATGTGTATTGGGAGGAGGCAAAGCGGGTATAAGTTCCTGTGAATTTCGCCTTTTATTGCTTAACTTTATTCTGTACAAAAATGCTTCAAAATGGACTTTAAATTAACCTCTGAATATAAACCAACAGGCGACCAACCTCAAGCAATCGTAAAACTTGTGGAAGGTGTGCAAGACGGGGAAATATCACAAACTTTATTGGGCGTAACAGGTTCGGGAAAGACTTTTACGGTGGCAAATATGATTCAGCAAGTCAATCGTCCAACTTTGGTTTTGAGTCATAATAAAACACTTGCTGCTCAACTCTACGGTGAATTTAAACAGTTTTTTCCAGAAAATGCTGTTGAATATTTTGTTTCTTACTACGATTATTACCAACCCGAAGCGTTCATTGCTTCTACTAATACCTACATTGAAAAAGACCTTCAAATTAACGAAGAGATTGATAAATTAAGACTTTCTACGACTTCTTCGCTGATGTCTGGAAGAAGAGATATTGTCGTAATTGCCTCTGTGTCATGTATTTATGGTATGGGAAACCCCGAAGAATATCGTAAAAGCATTCTTCGTTTTGGTGTGGGAGAAATCATTTCTCGTAATCAATTTCTATTTCGTTTGGTTGAAATTCTGTATTCAAGAACCGATGCAGAATTTACTCGTGGGACTTTCCGAGTGAAGGGCGATACCGTTGATATTTGCTTACCTTATGCAGATTTTGGCTATCGAATTATGTTTTTTGGCGATGAAATTGAAACCATTCAACGCATTAATCCGCAGACGGGTAAGAAAATTTCGGAGGAGAAAATGATTGCCGTTTTTCCCGCAAATCTCTTCGTAACGGGTCGTGATGTGTTGATGAATGCTATTAATTTTATCCAAGACGATTTAGTTGCTCAGATAAAATTCTTTGAATCAGAAGGCAGATTATTGGAAGCCGACCGTATCAAACAACGCACCGAATTTGACTTGGAAATGATGCGAGAATTGGGTTATTGTTCTGGTATTGAAAACTATTCACGCTATTTCGACCAACGAAAACCTGGACAACGACCATTCTGTTTATTAGATTTTTTTCCAGATGATTTTTTGTTAGTAGTGGATGAAAGTCACGCTACAATGCCCCAAATAAAAGCCATGTGGGGAGGCGACCGTTCTCGAAAAGAGGCTTTGGTTGATTATGGTTTCCGATTACCTTCTGCGATGGACAATCGTCCGTTGACTTTCCAAGAATTTGAGAATATTACTGGACAAACCATTTATGTATCGGCAACCCCAGCAGATTATGAATTGAGGCGTTCGGAAGGCGTGGTAGTAGAGCAAATTATTCGCCCAACGGGATTGCTCGACCCTGAAATTGAAGTACGTCCGAGTCTCAATCAGATTGATGATTTATTGGAAGAAATTCACGAACGGATTAAGCGAGAGGAAAGAGTTTTGATAACAACTTTAACCAAAAGAATGGCGGAAGAATTGTCAAAATATTTGGAAAGAGTGGGGGTAAAATGTAAATATATTCACTCGGAAGTTAAGACTTTAGACCGCATTGAAATTCTGCGAGAATTACGTTTAGGTGTGTTTGATGTACTCGTAGGCGTAAATTTATTGCGGGAAGGATTGGATTTGCCAGAAGTTTCTTTAGTGGCAATTATGGATGCCGATAAAGAAGGTTTCCTTCGAGATATTCGTTCTTTAATTCAGACAATTGGACGAGCCGCCCGAAATGATCGAGGGAAAGTTTTGATGTATGCCGACCGCATTACAGGCTCAATGGAAAAGGCAATTGATGAAACAAATCGTAGGCGAGCAATTCAGATGGAATATAATATAGAACATGGAATTACGCCAAGAACCATTTTGAAATCGAAAGAGAAAATAATGGAGCAAACATCAATTGCGGATGTGATGGGCAAGCCAATTAAGAATTTAAAATATTATACTGAACCGCAAGCAATACAAATGGCTGCTGACCCCGTTGTGGCATATATGACAAAGGACGAACTTGTAAAACAAGTTAAAAAAGTACAATCTGATATGGAAAAAGCCGCTAAAGAGTTAGATTTCGTAGTTGCTGCTCGTTTGCGGGATGAAATGTTGGGCTTGAAAAAATTGATTGAAGGGAAGGGATGAAAAAGGTGAAGTTTCTAATAAATTTTATACTTGCTTTTCATCATTATTAGTGCTGTAATAAATATTAGTGAGTTGCTAATTTGCCAAATATGAATTTAATTGGTGTTTTTGGCAGATTATTGACTATATAATTTGCCAAAAAGAGCTTTTTTTTCTATTTTTGGCAAAAAAATTTATGGAAGTCATTGGTAGAGAATACGAAAAAAATAAATTTACTGAAATAGTAAATAGTGGGAAAGCTGAATTTGTAGCAGTTTATGGAAGAAGAAGAGTTGGAAAGACATTTTTAATCAAAGAGTTTTTCAATAATCAATTTACATTTTATGCTACTGGACTTGCAAATGGAAATACTTCCGTACAATTAACAAATTTTACTGTATTACTTAATGAATCTTTTCAGCAATCATATAATACATTTTCCAATTGGCTTGAGGCTTTTAATACGCTCCGCATAGAATTGGTCAAGAATCAAGAACCCAAAATAATATTTATTGATGAGTTGCCTTGGTTCGACACTAAAAGGTCTGATTTTCTGACTGGTTTGGAGGCTTTTTGGAATAGTTGGGCGAGTTCACAGCCTAATCTAAAATTAATAGTTTGCGGTTCGGCAGCGTCATGGATGATTAATAAACTAATTAGAAATAAAGGAGGGCTGTTTAATAGAATTACGCAAAGATTAAAAATTGAACCTTTTAATCTCACTGAAACAGAACTTTTTTTCAAAGCAAAAGGAATAGATTTTGATAGATACCAAATGATAAATCTTTATATGGTAATGGGAGGAATTCCATTTTATTTAGAGCAAGTAAGAAAAGGATTAAGTGCCACTCAAAATATTGAAAAATTATGTTTTGAAGAGACTGGATTGCTTAAATCTGAGTTTAGCTTTATGTTTAAATCGTTATTTAATAATGGAGAAAAACACGAGCAGTTGTTAAGAAAATTATACGAAATAGGCTCAAAAGCAACCCGTGAGCAAATAATTAAAAAAATGAAATTATTTTCAAATGGTGATTTAAGTCTAAAACTAAATGAATTAGAAGAAAGTGGCTTTATAAAATCATATACTCCATTTGGGATAAGTCAATCTAAAAAAATATACGTCATTGCTGATTATTATACTTTATTCTATCTAAAATTTATAGAAAAATCAGAGAAATTTGCCACAGGTTCTTGGTCAAACCGTCTCGACGATTCAGCAGTTAATGTTTGGGCAGGGCTTGCTTTTGAACAGATTTGTTGGGATCATTTGCAGAAAATTAGAAAAGCATTGGGAATAGAAGGGATTTATAGTATTGCAAGTCCGTGGAGTAAAAAAGCTGATGAAAAATTAGGAGGCACACAAATTGACCTTATTATTGATAGGAAAGACCGTGTTATTAATCTTTGTGAAATGAAGTTTTCGATTAATAACTTCACTATTAATAAGAATTATGACCTTACTTTACGAAATAAATTAGGTATTTTCAAGGAACAAACCCAAACAAAAAAATCGGTTTTTTTAACAATGATTACTACGTTTGGTTTAGTAAAAAATGAGTACGCAGGTTCAATAGTTCAAAATGAAATTACAATGAATGATTTATTCTGATTTAACAATTATTGTCCATTATTTTTTTACCATTAATATCAATAACCCCACAAAATATGAAAAAAAACCTGCTAATTAGCGGATTTTTCTGCCTTTTTTCTTTCATTTTATTTGCTCAAAATCCAGCAAAACGCTCCTTAAAACCCTCTGATGTTTACCGTTTACAGAATTTAAGCGACCCTCAAATTTCACCCGATGGTAACTGGGTAGCTTACACGCTTTCAACGGTTGACTCGGTGAAAAATAAGCGAAATTCAGATATTTGGATGATTTCTTGGGATGGTAAAGAGTCTATTCAACTCACTCATACGCCCGATGGCGAATCGCAGCCCCGTTGGAGTCCCGATGGGAAATATTTGTCTTTTGTATCTTCTCGGAATGGATTAACCAGTAGCCAAATTTGGCTGATGGATAGGCGTGGAGGTGAAGCCAAGCAATTAACGGATTTGAAAAAAGGCGATTTATCGGATTACGCATGGTCACCTGATGGGAAAAAGATTGCTTTGGTGATTAAAACCCAAAGCGATACTTCAAAAGTAAAAATCCCGAAACCTATCGTACTCGACCGTTATAAATTCAAGCAAGATGTAGAGGGATATTTAACTAAAAAACCTATCCATTTATATTTGTACGACATTTCAACGAAAAAATTGGATACACTCACGAAAGGAGATTACGATGAAAGTTCTCCAAGATGGTCGCCCGATGGTACTCAAATTGCTTTTTTAAGTAATCATACCGAAGATCCAGACCGTAATGCAAATGCCGATATTTGGGTAATGGATGCTAAACCAAACGCACAGATGAAGCAAATTACTAAATGGTCGGGCAGGGATTTTTCGCCAGAATGGAGTCCAGATGGTAAGCAAATTGCTTATCTCAGAACAACATCTTCGGAAAATTATATTATGTACGACCAATCAATTCTGTGTGTAATTTCAAAAGACGGTGGCGAACCAAAATTATTGACAAAATCATTGGATAGACCCGTTGGTAGTCCTCAATGGTCGAAAGATGGAACATCAATTATGGGTTTGGTAACGGATGATAGAACTAAATATGTAGCTCAATTCAGTATTTTAGACGGTAAATTGACTAAAATTGCCAGTGGAAATCGTAGCTTTAATATCTTAGAAAAACACCCATCTGGTAGCTTTTTGGTAACCATGAGTGATCCACAAATTCCAACTGAAATTTACGTGTTAGAAAATGGGAATCCACGACGTTTAACAAAACACCAAGATGATTTTTTAGCAAATTTAAACTTGGCATCGGTCGAAGGATTTACCTCAAAAAGTAAAGACGGAGCCTCGGTTTCTAATATTTTATACCGCCCATTCAATGCAGTAAAAGGAGTGAAATTGCCAACTATTTTCTTTATTCATGGAGGTCCTGTAGCACAAGATGAATTTAGTTTCGATTTGTCTCGTCAGATGTTGGCAGCATCAGGTTACAATGTTGTAGCGGTCAATTATCGTGGCTCAAATGGTCGTGGACTGGATTTTTGTAAAATTATTTCGGGAGATTGGGGAAATAAAGAAGTCTTAGATATTTTAGGAGCAACTGATTATGTGATTCAAAATGGCATTGCTGATTCCGAAAAATTGGGAATTGGCGGATGGAGTTACGGAGGTATTTTAACGGATTATACCATTGCTTCGGATACTCGGTTTAAAGCAGCTTCGAGTGGAGCAGGAGTGGGGATGGTTTCGTCAATGTACGGTGTTGACCAATATATTTTGCAGTATGACAATGAATTGGGTTCACCTTGGAAGAATTTTGATAAATATGTGGCATTGTCTTACCCATTTTTGAAAGCTGACAGAATTAAAACGCCTACGCAATTTATGGTAGGCGAGAGTGATTTTAACGTGCCATCGGTGGGAAGTGAGCAAATGTATCAAGCCTTCAAATCATTAGGAATCCCAACAGAATTGATTATTTATCCAGGGCAATTTCACGGAATAACCAATCCAAGTTTTCAAAAAGATCGTTTTGAGCGGTATTTAACTTGGTTTAATAAATATTTGAAATAATTTTACTTAAAAAGAACAAGTTATTTGTTGAAAAATATTTTGTTATTACGAAAAAATAGCCTGAATATCTTACGATAATCAGGCTATTTTTTATTCTAAATTTTATCCAATCAAATCAATCGGTTCATTATGGTCGTTCAAAAACTTGAAATCCGTTATTCCAAAAGATGTATCGACAATAATTTTCACCCATGTTTTATACTTGAAATACCACTTCATTCGTATCGAAGGAAAGCCTTTCGTGAAGTATGCTTGCAAGAACGGGTGCATAATAATCGTTGGTTTCTTCTCGTTTTGATTTTCTAAAATATGCTCCAAATGATGTTCAATTATATCTGAAATCGCAATACTTGCCGTAATTTTTCCAGTTCCTCCGCAAGTCGGACAGTTTTCTGCCGTTATCACATTCATCTCTGGACGTACACGTTGGCGAGTAATTTGCATTAAACCAAATTTCGTCAAAGGCAAAATTGTGTATTTCGAGCGGTCGGTTCTCATTTCTTCCTTCATGATATCTTGAATCAGCTTTTTATTTTCAGCTTTTTTCATATCAATAAAATCAATGACAATAATTCCACCCATATCTCGCAATCTCAACTGGCGAGCAATTTCCTTGGCTGCTTCTCGATTTACGCTCAAAGCCGTAGCTTCTTGGTCTGCTTCACTGTTGGATTTGTTACCCGAATTGACATCAATTACGTGTAATGCTTCCGTATGTTCAACAATTAAATAACCGCCTTGTGGTAAACTCACCGAACGTCCAAACAACATTTTGAGTTGTTTTTCAATTCCTAATTGTTCAAAAACCTTCGTTTTACCTTGATGCAACTTGACAATTTTTTCTTTGTCGGGAGCAATATTCAAAACATAGTTACGAGCTTCTTGATACAATTCTGGTGTATCGACTACCACACTATCAAAATTTTCATTCAATAAATCACGTAACATTGATGTTGCACGACTCATCTCTCCGATTATTTTATCTCTTGGTTTAGCACTTTTCAAAGCTACCATTCCCGCATCCCATTTAGCAATTGATTCACGAAGGTCTTTATCCAATTCCTCCACCTCCTTGCCTTCGGCAACTGTTCTGACAATTACCCCAAAATTGGCGGGTTTAATCGAAGACATTAATCTTTGCAGACGTTGGCGTTCGGTTTTTGCCGTGATTTTTTTCGAGATATTTACCCCATTCGAGAAAGGAACAAGAACCGTGTAACGTCCTGCAATAGAAATATCGCACGACAAACGAGGACCTTTTGTTGAAATAGGTTCTTTGACGACTTGCACTAAAACCAAGGTATTTTTACTTAATACTTTGTCAATTTTATCGTGCTTGTCAATCTCTGGCTCTAATTTGAAGTTATCTAAACGTCCAGATTTGATTCTCTCAGCGATAACTTCTTTAGTAAATTTGTTTAAGGAATTGACATTTGGGCCTAAATCGTGATAATGGAGAAAAGCATCCTTTTCGTATCCAATATCAATGAAGGCGGCATTCAATCCCGTGACCATCTTCTTGACTGTTCCGAGATATATATCTCCAACAGAAAAGTGTGGTTCGGACTCCTCTAAGTGATACTCCACAATGCGTTTGTCTTGCAACAAAGCAATGCGATCACCTTTGGGAGTCGAATTGATAATTAATTCGTTACTCACAGGTGAATTAAGCATTTAGAAATGAAAGAATGAGAAGATTTGTCGGCGTGAGTGTTGAGTTAAGTTACTAATAATCAATTAATTATAGATACGTTCGAGCCTATTGAGAAAAGGAATGATCGATTTCTAAATTAGGAAAATTATTATTAAAAGAGAAATGGAGAAGATAAGTATTTGATAGATTGTGCGTTGTGTCATTTTACACTGAAATATAATTTTATCAAAAGTGTAATGATATTGAACAACTAACCCCTAAAATCTAATCCTAACCCCTAAGTAAATAATTAAAGGAAAAAATTTGTCTATAATATTTTTCTTAGATTGACTTTTAAATGTGGGTGACGTGCTTGGATTTATTAGAGGAGGTATGAATAATATTCTATTCAAAAATAAGCGTGTTAATTTTACCTAATATCTAACACACACAACCTGCTTTTACCAAATATCATAACCGATAGTTGCTTAAATAATTGATAATGAAATCATTAAGTAACTAAATTATTTTTTCAAGACAACAATCTCACAAAAATGACAAAACAGGCAAAATTCATAAAATGAAATTTGCCTGTTTTATAAAGGTGTTAGGTTATCAGTATTAAGTATTAGATCGTCAGAATAAAATTAAATTTATTGGATATTATTTAACTAATTCCGAATATTTAAAACCCTAAACCTCATCTCTAAACTCTAAACTTTAATCCCTAATCCCTAAATCTATTTCTTCTTATGTCTGTTCTTTCTAAGACGCTTTTTTCTTTTGTGCGTTGAGATCTTGTGTCCCTTTCTTTTCTTTCCGCAAGGCATGATTTTAAAAGTTTTAAATGTTAAAAATATTTATTTTTAGATACCAGTGATAAATAATGAGTGTTCAAAGTTAGAACAAAATATTTAAAACTTAATCTCTTACTTAATTTTTGATAAAATATCGTTAGCGGCGGCTTTTTCTTGAGGGTCTTTGCTGTTAGCAAGAACTTTCTCTAAAATTTGCTTTGCTTCTTCTTTTCTATCTAATTCTGCTAAACAATATCCCAAATTTAAGGCCGCCTTTGAATTGGCAGGATTATTTCGGAGAATTTGCTTGAATCGGTCAACGGCTTTTCCAAATTGGTTCGACCTTATCGACAGAATCCCCAAACTAAACAATGCTGGTTCATAATCTGGTTCCTTTGCAATTACATCTCGCAACATCATAATTCCCTGCATAGGCGTTTGAGTAGCTGTGTAGGTCATTGCCATGTTCGTTTTTGCCAAGAGGTTATTCGGGTTTTTATCCAATATTTTTTGATAGATTCCTCGAGTTAATTCTCCCATTTTTGCGGTCTTCCCGCTTTCAATGGCATAGGTAAAAGCTTCATAATATAAACCCCCCGCTTTCATTAAATTACTTTCCGAAGGCTCAATTTTAGCTACTTCGCTGGCATAATATGCTGCACTATCATAGCGGGTATATTTTACAAATTGAGTAATTAGGTCATCGGATGCTTTAATCTTACTTTTACCGGTACTTGTTGTGTAGATTTCCCTCAAGTTAGTAATCACTTTTTGCTGCTCTGCATTTAATGATTCTGTATGGTTTTCTGTTACTGTTGGTGCATCAGATTTCACATTTTTGTCACGGTTAGCAGTTGCTGCAGCGTTTTCCTTCACGGGCTGTTGGAGGGTCTTTTTTTCATTATCTACCACTACTTTTGGTAGGTTATATAAACCGCCAATTGTGGCAACTGCTACGACAACGATTATTATAAAAGACTTTTGCATTTTTTTTCAAGTTTATAAGTTTAGCGTAAAATAAGTTTATGAGTAAATGTTTTACATTAAAAAAATACTCATAAACTTTCAAATCATAAACTCAAACACTCTAATTTTTATTTTGCGTTAGATTTCACTTGCTCAACAAATATTTTTGCAGGTTTGAAACTTGGAATAAAATGTTCTGGAATCTCAATTGTAGTATTCTTTGAGATATTACGAGCAATTTTATGAGCTCTTTTTTTGTTTACGAAGCTACCAAACCCTCTTACATAAACAGCTTCTCCTTTCGCAAGGTTGTCTTTGATTACTGAGAAAAAAGACTCAATTGCACTTGATACATCTGCTTTGTCGATGCCAGTTTTGTCTGAAATTTCTACGATTACGTCTGCCTTAGTCACTTGTTAAAAATTTTAAGTTAAAAAAATATTGAACGATAATAGTTGTTTGGTTAATTTACTGATAGTGAACGCATTAACCTAATATTCATGCGTTTATATACTTATTATCACACCCCCTTGATTCTTAGGGGACACAAAGGTAAGGCTTTGATTTTAATTATGAAAGAAACAAAAAAATAAATATGCCGATTTTTTTTTGTAAATGCTTAATTATTAGACATTTGGCAATGTAGTATATAGTAAGTAGTTTAGTGTTTGAAGTTAAATGGGAATTAAAATTAAAAATAAGGGCTTAATTTAGTATCTATATTCTAACGTAAAACATTTTACAAATACATAATGCAGCACCTCTTTTTCTCTCAAAAAATAACCGCTTGGTATCATATTCACAAACGTGATTTACCTTGGAGAAATATCCATAATCCTTATTTCATTTGGCTTTCAGAGGTCATTCTTCAACAAACTCGGGTGGTTCAAGGTATGCCGTATTATTTTAAATTCATTGAAATCTTTCCAACCGTTCAAGATTTGGCTGCGGCAGATGAAAAAGATGTATTGAGACTTTGGCAGGGCTTAGGGTATTATTCGAGGGCAAGAAATTTACACACAACTGCAAAAATGGTAGTTGAAAATTACGGAGGAAATTTCCCTGATAATTATCATGAATTATTGAAGTTGAAAGGGATAGGAACTTACACAGCGGCAGCAATTGCCTCTTTTGCTTTTGGCGAAAAAGTGGCGGTATTGGACGGAAATGTTTATCGGGTACTTTCAAGAGTATTTGGAGAAGAAACTGATATTTCAAGTAATGATGCCAAGAAAGTTTTTACTAAATTGGCGGAATCTGTTTTGCCAGAAATAGGCTCAGATACGCACAATCAAGCAATTATGGAGTTTGGAGCTATCCAATGTACGCCTTCTCCCAATTGTATGTTCTGCCCGTTGTCGATGGAATGTTTGGCAAATGCAACGGGGCGAGTTGCAATGTTACCCGTAAAATCGAAAAAAGTAAAAGTTAGAGAAAGATTTTTTAATTATTTTGTCATTGAACAAAATAGTAATTTTGTAATGCACGAACGTACACACAAGGATGTATGGTCTGGGATGTACGATTTTTATTTAAAAGAATTTTCCGAAAATCAAGACTCATTAGAAGACATTATTTTAGATGATATTTTTCTAAAGGAGTTGCTAAAAAATTCTGTAATTAAAAGAGAATCAATTGTTTACCTACATATTTTAACACATCAAAAGATTCAAACAAAGTTTTGGCATATTGAAATTAATCCTGATTTTGTAGTAAATTTACCTTTTGATTTACAGTGGTATTCACTAAATGAAGTCGATGATTTGCCAAAGTCAACCTTAGTGAATAATTATTTGACTTCTTTTATTTTTTAATTCATTTTTCAGTAAATTCATAAAATCTTAAAATTAAAACTACAAACATGGCTGGCGTAAACAAAGTAATTTTATTAGGCAACCTCGGTTCAGACCCAGAGGTTCGTTCTCTACCAAGTGGTTCAAAAGTAGCATCATTCAGCATTGCTACTTCTGAATCATACAATAATAAAGAAGGTGTTCGGGTTGAACAAACAGAATGGCACAGAATTGAGCTTTGGGATAATTTAGCAAATATTGCTGAACAATATCTCCATAAAGGCGATTCTGCTTACGTAGAAGGTAAAATTAGAACGGAAGAATATACAGATAAAGATGGTATTGCTCGTAAAATCGTCAAAATCAGAGGCACCTCTTTAACTTTAGTAGGAAGTCGTAAAGACAATAATCAAGAAGGCGGTTCTGCTCCAGCACCACAGGCTCAGGCAGCTCGTCCTGCACCTGCACAAGTAACTGCTTCTACTCCAGAATTTAATACAAATGCTGGCGAAGAAAGTAGCGATGATTTGCCATTTTAAATTATTTTAAGGTTTTAGCAGGTGGTTTTAAAAATCAGATAATTTTAGAGCAGTAATGTTGCAAAATTATCTGATTTTTAAAACCTAATTACTAACCCTTAATCCCTAAAACCTTAACAAAAATATTTTGGAAACAACATTATCCGACGAACCTCACCCGATTTTGGTGCTTCTTGCTCAACAACTTGAAAGCACCTCTTCCTACAGCGTCTATGGAATCAATGCGTTGGTTCTTATGGGCTTATTGCTCCTTTCCGCTTTATTGGCAGGTTCAGAAGTTGCTTTTTTCTCTCTTTCTGCTGAAGAACGTGCTGCTTGTCGAGAAAGTGAGAGTAGCAGTGAACGAACTATTGCCAAACTGTTGGACAAACCTCAGCAATTACTGGCTACTCTCCTAATTTCCATTAACTTAGTAAATATTTCATTCATCACGATTGCAACTTTTATGACAGAAGATATTTCTGGAAAAGAGCATAAAGGTGAACTTATTCCGACTTTAATTCTATTGGTAGGGGTAACTTTTATTATTACTTTCTTCGGTGAATTAATTCCTAAAGTGTGGGCCCAACAAAATAATCTTCGTTTTGCAAAAATTACGGCTTCATTAATTAGTGTAGCAACCACCATTTTCAAGCCTTTATCGTCTATGTTGTTGGGAATAAGTAACATCATTGAAAAACGAGTCGAACGGAAAGGATACAGCATCACAGTTGATGAATTAAATCATGCTCTTGAAATCACAACGGGTAAGGATACTTCTGAACAGGAAAAGGATATTTTGAAAGGGATTGTGAATTTTGGGAGTATTTCTGCTAAAAGTGTGATGCGTTCACGAAGGGATATTACAGCTTTTGATTTTAATTATGATTTTCACGAATTGATGGATAAAATCAACAAATCTGGTTATTCTCGGGTACCTGTTTTTAAAGAAACGATTGATAAAATTGATGGTGTTTTGTACATGAAAGATTTATTGCCACATATTGATAAGGATGAAAAATTCAAATGGCAGGCGTTAATCAGAACCGCATTTTTTATTCCTGAAAGCAAAAAAATCGATGATTTATTGTATGATTTTCAAGAAAAAAGAGTTCACATGGCAGTAGTTGTGAATGAATACGGCGAAACAGAAGGCATTGTAACGATGGAAGATATTATCGAAGAAATCGTAGGAGATATTCTTGATGAATCGGATGTTGAAGATTCAGGATACGTTAAATTATCCGATGGTTCTTATGAATTTGAAGGGAAAGTGGCACTAAACGACGTTTGCCGTGCGTTAGATATTGAAAATGATTATTTTGATAAAGTAAGAGATGATTGCGAATCGTTAGGCGGCTTAATGATTGAACTTTTTACTCGTTTACCTCATGCAGGAGAAGAAATTGAATTTGAGAAGTATAAATTTAGAATTGCTTCGGTGGATACTCGAAGAATTAAAAAAGTGAAAATTACTCCGAAAGTTGAGATTGATGAAGTGAGTCGGGAGCTTTCGTAAATAAATAAACCTATGAAAAAATACCTCTTATTAACATTTTGTATCTCATGCAGTTCAATGATAACTCCTATTGATAGTTTTGAGGACTCTCAAGACTTAGGCGTAATTGAAAATGTTGGACAAATACCAGAAGCCTCTGGGATAGTAGCGAGTTACCGAAATAAAGGTTATCTCTGGACACACAATGATAGTGGCGATAGAAACCGAATTTTTTTGTTGGATGCCAACGGAAAAGGGACTCGTGAATTCAATTTAGAAGGAGCAACCAATCGTGATTGGGAAGCAATTTCGATGGCTCAATTTCCTGAAGGTTCTTATATTTATGTCGGTGAAATTGGCGATAATAATGCAGTACACCAAGAATCGGCTATTTATCGGGTTCCAGAACCTGATATTACTGCCACCACAGCCCAATATGTTACCTTGAAAAACGTACAAAAAATTTCTTTCAAATATCCAGACGGTCCACGTGATGCAGAATGTTTTTTGATTGATCAGGTTTCTAAAGATATCTTTATTATTAGCAAACGTGAGAATAGTAAACGGCTATACAAACTATCCTATCCACAATCTTACACCCAAACTTCTACGGCTGAATTTATTCAGGAATTGTCATTTTCTACAAATCCAGGTACTCCCTCATACATTACTGATGGGAATGTTTCGGTGGATAATAAGGAAATAATTATTAAAAATTATCTGCAAATTTTTCATTGGCGACGTAATGCAAACGAAACAATCCCCGAGGCTTTGAAACGAACTCCAACCATACTTCCATATATGGCCGAACCGCAAGGAGAAGGCGTGTGTTTTTCGCAAAGTAATACAGGATATTATACAATCAGTGAAACAGGACCCAGTTTTGTTCCTGTAAAATTATATTTTTATAAAAGAAAATAATCTCATTTTCTTTTTCATTTATTCCTTGTTTCAATGCGAAGATACATTAGGCACGGGAGCAGAAGCATGAAAATTATCATAAATTCTTTTGGAGTAATCATCCAATAGTTCGATAATTCTTTCTCGATTATCTGCTTTTACGATGAAGCCAACATGATGCTCCATTTCCATTCGCCAATAGATTTCTGGGTCATTAAAGTTTTCAGTATCAGGGCATTCATGATTACATAAAGAAATAACAATCCCCGAATAATGATTTTCAAATGATGGTAAAATATAGCTTTCTCCTTTTGCCATTGCGGTTTCAATTTTCGCCCATTCTCTCCATAAATTTATACCCGATGAAGCCTCAACCATTTCGGCTAAATTAGCTCCGCCAACTCGTGAAGCAGTTTCTAAAAATATAATTTCCCCCGTTTCGTGGTCTTTTATAAATTCAGAATGACTGGCAGAATAATTCATACCAAATGCTTTCATTACTTGATTATTGGCTTTTTGAAGGGCTTTGTCATCTTTTGAATTAAATGGCACCGTCACTGAACGAAAGATTCCTCCACCGTGTGCAACTTCCATTGGTGTTGAAAGATATTGACTGCAACGAGTAAAAATAATTTTTCCATCAACCGATAAAGAATCCACATGAAAAACATCACCAGGGCGGAATTGTTCGACCAAATATTCATGCCGACGGTCGCCAAGATGATGAACGACTTCCCATAATTGTTCTGAATTATAAACCTTCTTAATACCCGTTGCCGAAGCCTCAGAACGAGGTTTTATAACCACTGGAAAACTCACTTTTTGGGTATATTCAAAAATATCTTGGTCATTAAAAAGACTTGAAAACATGGGTATTTTTATGCCTGATTCTTGTGCTTTCATTCGCATTGCCAATTTGTCTCTGAAATGTCGGCTGGTTGTTTGTCCCATGCCTGGAATGCGGAAATGTTCACGTAAATGAGCCGCCTTTTCAACGTCAAAATCATCTAATGCCACAATTCTGTCTATTTTTTTAGACCGCATCGTGTAGGCAAGACCCAAGATGATTTCGTTCATATCAAATGAACCCTCCGTTTTTTCTTCCACATAAAAAATTTCATCAATACATTCCTTAACCCAAGGTTTATGTTCTAATTTTTTGTTTGTTAAAAGATAAACAGTATTACCCGCTTGTTTGCAAGAGCGTAAGAATTCGTTGCCCTTAAAAAAGGTGGAAATACAAAGGAAAGCGAGAGGTTGAGACATTTTGGTTTGAATTTGTTGGTAAACCTAAATTAGTAATTTTTTTGAGTTTTTGCAAATTGATAAACTTTAAATAGCTGTCATTGCGAACGCAATGATAGAACTCATATTTTCCTTAACCCATATTCTCCAAATACTCCAATAGCAACCTAACGCCAAAAGCAGTTCCTGTTCGTTGAGGAGCAAATTCTATATCGCCAAAAGCTGTTCCTGCGATGTCGAGATGAGCCCAATTTTGATGATTTTCTGTAAATACTTCCAAAAATTTTGTGGCTGAAATTGCCCCCGCCATTGGTTTTCCCGAATAATTACGGACATCAGCAATATCGGAAGTAATATCTTCTTTGTAAATATCCCATAACGGTAAACGCCAGAGCCTTTCGCCCGTTTGGTCGGCGGCTTTAGTGAGATTTTGGGCTAATTCATCATTATTCGTAAACATTCCTGCGGCATGATAGCCTAAAGTTGCCACGCAACTGCCCGTAAGCGTTGCTAAATCAATCAAGGTATCGGGTTGATAGTTTCTGACGAGATAATTTAATCCATCAGCCAAAATCAATCTTCCTTCCGCATCGGTATCAATAATTTCAATAGTTTTACCTGAGTATGAGCCGATTACATCACTGGGTTTAAACGATTTTGCATCCACTGAATTTTCGCACGCAGGAACAATACCAATGAGATGCACGGGTAATTTTAATTTTGCTGCTAATTCAATCGTTCCAAAAACGGCAGCCGCTCCACCCATATCCGACTTCATGAGATGCATATTAGTGGAAGATTTTATTGAGATTCCGCCCGTATCAAACGTTACTCCCTTTCCTACTAAACCTATTTTTTGTTTTGCCTCAGGTGATTTATATTCCATTATAATCAATACGGGAGGATGTTCACTTCCTTGTCCCACTGCCAAAAGAGCATCTAATTTCTGAGATTTAAGTTGCTGTTTTTCTAAAATAGTTACGGAATAATCAAACTTTTTACCCGAATCTACCGCCCATTTTGCTAAAATATAAGGCGTCTTTTTATTAGCAGGAGCGTTCATTAAATCAAACATTTGCATTTGCGTTTTTGAAATAGCTTTACCTCTAATAATAGCTTTTTCTATTGTTTCGGCTGTAGATAAAATGTTGATAAGTCCTTCTTTTTCAAATACTGGAAACGCTTTTTTTGCCTCTGTTTTGTATAAGTCTAAATCATAACCTCCTAACATTGAGCCATTTACAACGTATTCAATCAAATCAGATGAAAGATTCCGAACATCAATGGTAACTTCACTTGGAAGTTTAGATTTTTGTTTTAAAAATAATGTCCGAAA